>JARQTN010000180.1 GCA_029976695.1 Lewinellaceae bacterium | reverse complement strand
CCAACATTGCCAGGATGAACTGGGAGTACAACAAGGCAAGTGTCATCGGGTAATACTGGGACCGCCGTGGCCCAAAAGCCGCTGTGCGTGTTGCCCGGAGTATCCAGCCTTTTCAGGGAATATGAAGACGGCTTTACAGAGATTGCATGGCTTCACTCATCCCGGACATCCAGCAACCGGAAGTTACCAAACCGGCTCTTCTCCCCTCTTTTCTCCTTCAGCATGCCAATGATGAACTCCAGCGTCCTCGTCTCGGAATAATCCCA
The DNA here is from genome assembly GCA_029976695.1 of Lewinellaceae bacterium. Classification (GTDB taxonomy): domain Bacteria; phylum Bacteroidota; class Bacteroidia; order Chitinophagales; family Saprospiraceae; genus JARQTN01. The sequence goes on along the minus strand of JARQTN010000180.1, from coordinate 14,992 downwards.
GATTATGCCTTCCCACACAATTCTGGCATCCGGGTACAGGTATGCACTGGAATCGGGGATCAATACCATGCCGGGATTACTGTGGGCCAGATCACGAAGGGAATCCTGCGAAACATAGCTCACCACCTTCCGCTCTGCATAGAACGGAAGGCTGTGGATCTGTCTTTCTTCGATGAAAATTGGAATCCTCTGGTCGGGTGCTTCTGCCATGGCGATCCTGCCAATCTCATCCTGGTTCCGGAATCCGCCTTCCATGAAGGGAAGGACGATCTGTGCAAAGAGAAAATACATGGTCAGGAATGTGATGAACGGCCAGTAGGGCATCTCCAGGTATGCTGCTTTTTTCATCCATCCAAACAGGACGGCGACAGCCGGAAGGAGAGCAACCAGGTACCATATCGGCGAGGCAGAAAATGCATACACGAGCCCAAATCCGCCCAGGAAGAACAGAAGCGCCGGTATGAAAAATGTGCCCTGCCAGATGCGCTTGATGAAGATGCGATCAAAGCGAAGGTGGTAAATGAACCAGGCGGTAAAAAGTGCCATTCCCGGGTAGCCCTGGATGAAATAGGTAGGTATCTTTCCCTTTGCAACAGTAAAAATGAGCAGCATCGCAACAAACCACGAGAAGGAAAACTTCAGAACGGGGCTGTCGTAAAACCCCCTGAATTTATTTGCGATCAGCCAGATCAAACCGAAGTAAAAAGTGAGCGAATACGGCAGGAATCCCCAGAGATTTGCCTCGATGTAATAAAATGGCTTCGGGCTGCTTTTCCTTGTAAAGGCCCGCCGGAAAGTCTCGTCCATAAAAACCTCGTAAAAGCTTTCGCCGTACGTGCCCCACATGTAGATGACCCAGCTCATGCCGATCAGGAGTGTGACCGGGATAATGACATGGAGGCGGAAAAACCCGAGCTCTCGCCAAAGTGGCTTCCATTTGAATTTCTTGTCAAAGCAAATGTACAGGCCCAGGATAGCGGCAATGACGATGTAATAGGGATATCCTTTCACCAGGACTGCGAGGCCTGTTGCCGCTGCCCCCAAAAAGATGTAACCAAACTTCCGCAAATGGTAGCCCTTTAAAAACCAGTACAGCGCAAGGGTCACGAAAAAGGTCAGCGGGACAGCAGGTGCGGCGTACCGCGCGTTTATGGCAAACTGGAAACTGAAAGCGGCCACCACTGCAGCAATTATCCCCATTTTGTGGTCGGCCAGCAGACGGCCGGATTTGTACACCAAAAAAATGGTGCCCAATCCCAGGAGCGCAGAAGGAAGGCGTATAGCAAATTCATTCAAACCGAATACCGTGGATGACAAAGCGATCAGCCAGTACAGCAGGGGCGGTTTGTTGTAGCGGGGTTCGTAGTTGTAATTGATGTCAATGAAATTGCCGCTTTCAAACATCTCGCGAACCGCCTCCGCGTAAAACGCTTCGTTGGGATTCCACACAAGGTTCAATCCCAGGTTCCAGAGGTAGACCAGGATAGTCCCGAGGGACAGGATGATCACGACATTGTGATCTGGATTTTTCAGCAGTGACCTTATCCTCATCGTTATCTTCAAATAAAATGTTTCGACGCTGTCATGAAGATACGCGATAATCTGAATGATCCTCACAGACCTGGTCGCAGAACAAACCAGGGCAGGCAATCACTACGACGGTGCTATACCCGGAAAATGGACCAGTATAAATTGGAGATCGCCCCATTGCTTTCCATTCCGGTAATCGATCGCAAGAAGGCATTGAGAAATGGTGTCATGATCTTTTATGTCCCAATTGCCACACCTATAAATCCTGACAAAATGAAGAAACTGAGGATACCCAGAATGCGCCCGAAGGATGTAGCTGCCGGGCTGAAATATGGATATATCAAGATATTGAGATCCATCAATCCTGACCAGGTGCACCCTCACCCATGAAGGAAAATGGATCAATGTGTCACAAACATGGAAAGTCAACCTGGATTAAAGCTGTTTCCCTGAGCGTGTCAGGATGCAGCATGACAAGCTGCTGAGTCTGATTCAACTGATAATTGCCATGCCATGTAATACCAAAATACACATGGCATGGCATTGATCAGACTAAAGGAAGGAAACTTTTCCGGTGTCCATGTCATAAACAGCGCCAACGATCCTGATCTCTCCGTTGTCAGCCATTTCTTTCAAGATCGGGCTATCCTCCCGGATCTTTTTCATCGTGTGTTGAACATTGCTTTCGCAGACCATGTGTACAAAATCCTTGTTTCCTGAAGTCCTGTCACCGGTATATTCCACTGCCTCAACAGCAGGCCTGATCTTTGAAAGCATGGGTGTGATGTTCCCCAGCTTGACATCATCAACGGCGGCTTTCACTGCACCGCAATGCTCATGCCCCATCACCAGGATGAGTTTGGCTCCTGATACTTTACAAGCGAATTCCATACTCCCCAGGATATCTTCATTGACAAAATTTCCTGCGACCCTGGCGACAAACACATCACCAATGCCCCTGTCGAAAACATCTTCAACAGGCACCCTGCTGTCCACGCAGGAAAGCACGATTGCTTTTGGAAATTGTGCGCCTGCACTTTTTCTGACCTGTTCGGAATGGTTTCTTGCCGTCAAATCGTTGCGCATGAAGCGTTCGTTCCCCTCCTTGAAAGACTGGATTACCATGTCAGGCGTGAGTGCCTCCTGTTCTTCCTTTGTAAGTACATCTTCCACCAGGCCAACAATCTGGTCATTCTGTGGCTCGGGCGGATCTTCAGTTTTCGTAACCTGATTGCAAGACGTGATCATGAAGGTGAGAATCACCAATGTCGAAACAAACAACTTTACCTTTTTCATATGGATAGATTTAAATGTGAGGTAAAGCTGTTCTACATATTTCCTGATTTGGTGATCAATATTCAACAATAAAACCCATTCGCTGATTGAAAAGTTTACGGTTCTGCCCCATAATTCCATTCTGTCCATCATGTTCAAAACGGATCAGGAGAACTGCACAAGGGGCGACAATGCATCGTCAAGGATATGATCAATCGACCTCGTGAAAACATTGGAAATTGCCTACCGTTTGACACGAAAAATGAGCCCGTTCATTCAATTTCATAATGGAAACTGTTAAACTCGATGAATGCACGTTCATTCATCCATTTAACTCTTTATTTTCATGTAAATGCATCGAATTCTGCAAGCCTTACGTCTGCATTGATTCTCCGCGTACGCGCCTCAAAACTGGAAAAGTTTCTGCGATTCGGGATGTACCTTGAGGTTTTTTCTATTCCAAATGCGGAGGAAAAGGCGGAATTCCTGACCCAATGAACCCGGATTATGGACAAACAGATTATCAATAAAACAAGCATCATGAAAAATATTGTATTCCTCCTCATTTTAGCTATTCCATTCCTTGCCATTGCACAACCGGACTTCCTCAAAACAACCCGTGGCGAGATCAAACTCACCCCTGTCCTCCATGCCTCGATGGTGATGGAGTGGAACGACCTGACTATTTATATCGACCCGTATGGCGGGCCTGACCTGTACGCTGATTTTCCTGACGCTGACCTGGTCCTGATCACGCATGCACATGGCGACCACTTGAATAAAGAGACCCTGAAGGGACTCAACCTGGAAAACGCCGAACTGATTGCCCCGCAGTCGGTGATCGATGACCTGGGCCCGATCCCGCTGAAGCGGATCAACAGGTTGGACAATGGCCGTTCCACAGAGCGCCTCGGGATCAGTGTGGAAGCTATCCCGATGTACAACCTGCCTGACGATGAGACTTCACGGCACAAACCGGGATGGGGCAACGGGTACATCCTCACCATCGACGGCACGCGCATCTACATCAGCGGCGACACGGAAGACATTCCCGAGATGCGCGAGCTCAAGGATATCGACTACGCCTTTGTCTGCATGAACCTCCCCTACACCATGACTGTAGAGCAGGCCGCAGATGCCGTACTGGAATTCAAACCCGGGGTCGTCTACCCATACCATTTCCGCGGGCAGGATGGCTTTTCGGATGTTCAAAAATTCAAATCCCTTGTCTCAGCAGATGAGGGAATCGAAGTGCGGCTGAGGGACTGGTATCCGGGGGATTGAAATCCAAATCACCGCTGTCAAATGATCGCTACCTTCTATGTTTGTCCCTGATGAAATCCGAAGCCAGAGTCCCGGATTCTAACAGATACCAGGCCGCCATCCATGCCGGATAGCCTGCATTCACATTCAACAACCCACGACCTCCGCTCACTCAAATGTGATTGACATGATCCATGTGCGAGGCACAGATTGATCAAATTCATTGCCAATCATGAGGGCAATCATTGATCCACCTTCCGCTTTCTATTGAACTTGGCACCTGTATGCAAGATTTTCCTCTTCGACTGTGGTATGACACTTCGGCCGCACACCATTTCATCACGGTATCGAAACAGGTATTTACGTGCCGGATGAGCATGTGGAATGAAGCAAGAATGCACATGACCCGGTTGAATGAGGCTCCAGATACAACAGCAGCCCGGGACTGCAGGATGTCAACACTTTGAACTCGAATCCACCCTGATCTGCGGATCAGGAAAACCAATAAAACCTCCACGCATGAAAATCATTTACCTCTTCACATTTCTGCTGGGCTCCTTTTGCCTGCTCAGTGCCCAGAAAAACGTTGGTATCGGGACGGCTGAACCGAACGCAAGGTTGCATATTCTGGGCGACACCAATACCACGTTGCCCGCATTGCTTTCCCAGGTATCGTATACAGGCTCGGCCGACATTCCTGCCTTATATGGCGTTTCGTCACCGGCAGACGGGTGGGGATACGGCGGCTATTTTGAAGGCGGGTATATGGGGATCAGGAGCTTTGCATATGCCGGAACCTACCCGGGATTCGCATACGGCGTATATGGCACAGCTGAAGGTACCCAGGGAACGCGCATCGGGGTGTACGGATCCGCTTATGGCGGTGACGAGAACTGGGCCGGCTATTTTGATGGAAAAGGCAAGTTTACCGGTCCGCTCAACCTGGACCAGACACTGACTGCAGCAGGCAATATTGAAGCCGGGCAAAATCTGTTTGTTGAGGACACAGCATTTGCTTCGGCAATCCATACCTACTGGAGTAAACCATATCTAGATCTGCGTGCGAACAAAGACCTGAAAATCACCATCGACAGGGTCGCAGATCCCTCATATACGGCTGTTTTCCGAATCCTGAACGGTTCTGGAGGCGATGTATTCGGTGCCGATGAAAACGGGAACGCAAGGACGTATGGCACCCACTATATCGATGGGAGCGTGTTCACCGGGCAGATGCCGGCATCGGGATACCCGGCAATCGGGACCGGCAACCTCGCAGTACTCGGAACCAACGGTTTCCAGTCAGCAGGCGACCGCGGCATCTTGTACCTCGGTGGTGTGCACAATTATATTGCAGCAGAATACGGCTATGGCGTGCGCATCGGCACTTATGCTGTGGGTGACGCGCTCAGCATCCGCGAAATAAACGGGGATGTCCTGATCGGGAGACCTGCCTTTGCCGCCCATGCCTCAGGCTACAAGCTCTCTGTCGACGGGAAGATCATGAGTGAAGAATTGAGAGTGCTGGATTCCGGAAACTGGCCGGACTATGTCTTCCGGGAAGATTACCAACTCTTACCCCTTGAATTACTTGAAGAAGCCATCCGGTCTGAAGGACATCTGCCCGGCATCCCTTCCGCAAACGAAATTGAACATGAAGGCATTCTCATCGGGGACATGCAAAAAAGGATGATGGCCAAAATCGAAGAACTGACACTCTACATCCTTGACCTCGACAAAGAGATCAAACAACTGAAAAGGGAGAATATTGAATTGAACAAGAGACTGGATCAGCACAAGGTCACACAGGAATAAATTGGATAAAGAAGAAACCAGAAAAATGAAAAAGAATCGCATCCGCATTTGGTGCCGCCGGTCGATCTGGATGATCTTCATTTCCAGTATGCTGGTCGCACACACTGCAAACACACAATATCTGTATGAATATCTGCAGGCACATCCTGACGCTGACTTTTATGAAGTGTACGAGGCTGTTGAAGCTTACTACCAGGACAGGGATAAGGGTAGAGGCAGTGGGTATGTCCATTTCATGAGGTGGGCACAACAGGTAGAACCTTATGTATACCCTTCAGGTGAACTGCAGAATTACCAGGCGCGTCTGGTTTCCGAGTATGCCCGATATCAGCGGGTCCTGGAAAGGCAAGGCAGGGCCACTCATGGTGACTGGGATGAACAGGGACCACACAGCTATGTCCTCGGATCGGGCTGGAATGGCGGTAACGGACGGGTCAACAGGATCCATTTCCATCCTTCAAATGCCTCTGTCTTCTATGTATGCACACCTTCCGGAGGTTTGTGGAAGACACAGGATGCAGGCTCAACATGGTCTTGCCTGACGGATGGCATGCCTACCATCGCTGTCTCCGGCTTTGCCATCAATTACAATAACCCGGGCATCATGTATCTCCTTACCGGTGACGGCGATGGGAACAACTCCCCTTCGATCGGCGTGTTGAAAAGCACCGATGGCGGAAATACCTGGACCAAAACCGGCCTCGACTGGGCGATCAACTGGGATTACCCAACCATGATCAGGGCATTCAACCTTGTTATGCATCCGACAAACCCGGATATCCTCTTCGTTGCAGCATCCAACGGGCTCTGGAAAACATCCGACGGGGGCCAGCAATGGCAATTGGAAGTGGGCGGTTATTTCTTCGACATCGAATTCAAGCCGGGGGATCCGGCAAAAATGTATGCCACGTCCATTGGTAATTTCTGGCGATCGATAAATACTGGGTCCAGCTGGGTACCAGATAACGATCCTGATTTCCCCTCAGAGTATTGCAGGATTGAAATCGCTGTGAGCCCAAACCAGGCAGACTATGTTTACCTTTTATTCGGTGGTCATGTAAATGGCACCGGGGATGGTTACTTCTCGGGGGTCCTCCGATCGACCAATGCAGGGGTTGATTTTGACCTGATGGCTGATTCCCCGAATATCCTCGGATACTCGTCTATCGGGCAGGACTCGGTCAACCAGGCTTGCTATGACCTGACTATTGCAGCCGATCCATCCAATGCAAATACTATTTACGTGGGCGGGATAAACGTATGGAAATCAACGGATGGCGGTGTCAACTGGACAATTGTTTCCCATTGGAAGGAAGACATTAACACAATTGGCTACACCCATGCCGATATCCATGACCTCAGGTTCAATGGTTCCACCCTGTATTGCGGAAGTGATGGTGGTCTTTTCAGGTCCACAGATGGAGGATCCAACTGGACTGACCTTTCTCCCGGGCTAGGCATCATGCAGTTTTATGATATTGATATCGAAGGAAGCGTTTACTCCGGAGGCACACAGGACAATGGTTGCAACCAATGGCTTAGCGGCTCATCAACGGCAACGCATACCATCGGTGCGGATGGATTTGCCTGCCTCGTCAATTATAACAATACGAATATCCGCTACCAGAGCGATCAAAATAACAAATACAGGACGACAAACGGCGGCGTAAGCTTCACAAATATCAATGTACCGGGTATCTCCGGATACTGGAACGCTGACTGGATCATGGACCCTGTTGACCCGCAAAGATTATACGTCGCTCAAAATGATATCTGGAGAACGACAAGCGGTGGTGTGAGCGGCTGGACGGACCTGAATGCCGGTTTCACAAACAACCGCAATATCGAGTCAATGGCGCAGGGGATCAATAACCGGGACCATCTATATGCCTCTGACAGGGAATCCATCCGGAAAACCAGTAATGTCAATGCGGCCAGCCCAACCTGGACTGACATCAGTGCCGGCCTCCCGTTTGCCCAGGCGATGCTGAGCGGGATCATCGTTGATCCGGTCAACACACAGAGGTTGTGGGTCAGCTTTGGCGGTTTCAGCGATGGCAACAAGGTTTTCTATTCACCCAACGGAGGCACAAACTGGTATAACGAATCCGGCTCTCTGCCGAATGTCCCGGTAAACTGCCTGGTGTATCAAAGTGGATCCAGCGACGGGATCTACATCGGAACGGATATCGGCGTATTCTATCGCAATGACGGGATCGGCGACTGGATCTATTTCACAAATGGAATGCCCACTGTACGTGTCCTCGACCTCGATATCGAGCAGGGTTACCTGTATGCAGGAACATTTGGTCGGGGAATTTGGAGGTCCACACTGTATAGCTCATGTCCAGCGAGTTATTCACTGACAAATGCCAACGACCCGGGAAATCAAAATTTTACAGGGATCCAGCGGTATCACGCCTCCAACACCATCAATTCCAGCCGGATCATCACGGGCGGGATCGGCACGGATGTGATTTATTCTGCAGGCTACGAGATCATTCTCACGACAGGCTTCCACGCACGAAAGAACAACCTGTTTCGGGCAAAACTTGGCAGCTGCCCCGAGTAATAAAGCGAATGCGTTTGTTCTGGAAATGAGTAATTGATCCGATTACTTTTTTACTTTTGCAATCTCTTTGGCCCTGTAGTATAATGGATAGTATGTAGGTTTCCGGAACCTAAGGTCCAGGTTCGATCCCTGGCGGGGCTACTCTTCTCAATTTCAAGTTTCAAGTGAGGAATTAGGAATTTTTTCACTCCCAAAAGGAATGCTGACCTGAGGAACGAAGCGTCAGTGACGAATTACGATTTTTGGGTGGCAAACCACATCAGGCATTATCCTGACATGAGGCATGGTTCGTCAGGACAAAGGTCGAAGCGTAGCGGAGATCCCGACAGGAGTGCGGATCGTCGGGAAGGCACGAACGTCGGGACCAATGAAAACCTCAGTACCGGCTGCTTCAGCTGCCGCTTCAAAAACTTCGCACGGCAAAAGCCTGTGCCGATGCCCGGGCAAAACAAAAGCTCCATTTACCTTCTATCGCCCCCATTCATCATTCATCATTAACTATTCATCATCAACCATTCATCATCCCCACCGCCACATCGCCTGCCTCATTCACCCTCGCCTCAAGTCCAGCATTCCTGAGCACTCCAACGGCCATGTCTACAAGCGCGGAACTATGCAGCTCTTTTTTCATTTCCCACACCCGTGTCCAGAGCTCTGTCGGAGTAAGTGTATGGTCGATATCAGAATAATACCCGGCCTCATCCCGCGGGCAGATGCCGTACCGGGCATGCAGGTCATCATTCAGGGCGTAAAAAGCGTCTGAAAATGCCTTGTCCCGCCTCAGGATGGCCAGGTAATCCGCCAGCTGGGCCACTTCACGGTCGTCATCGAGGTTGGTATACCAGGTCACAATGCCTACCGGGCTGAAATTGTCCAGGCTAAAAGCAAATTCCTTAGGCTCCAGACCGTCTCCACTTTTGTGGAAGACCGTATACCGGTTTTCCGTCGAAAGGGCCCAGTTGGATCCGGTCAGCAATACGCCACCAGGGTTCAGTTGCTCGCCCAGCCATCTGACAGCATCCTGCCTGAACTGGTCATTAAAATAGAAAAGGACATTGCAGCAGCGGATCACATCCACAGGCGCGAGTTCAACCTCCCCGATCCCGCCCCTGATGAAGTGCAGGTTGGACGTCGAGTGCCGGTGCACCGGATCGATCCGCAACCGAGGCAACTCGTCGTCTGCATAGTCATCCCTGCCCGCCAAGATCAGTTCATCCAGAAGCTGCCTGAACCTTGCACGCGTGGAAGGGGCGTCAGCCAGGAGGGCGTTCCAGTTTTCCACAGACGGGATCGCCGGCTGGAAATACACAGGTTCCCTGTCTTCATCAAACGTACAGTAGTTTCCCTCTCCATCATAAACCAGGTACATGGGCAGTGAAGGATCCGCAGCCGTGATGTGCCATTCCGGGAACCTGGCCGCTGTCTCAAGCGTCGTATGGGGCGGGAAGCCGCAGCCGATATCCAGCATCCGCAGCGGTCCCCCATTGATCAGCGCGCTCTTCGAAAAGTAGTCATCGATACCCACATGACGTCCCGCAACGGTGATCGGGGGCACCTTGCCCTCCCAGGCACCCGGAAGGATCCGCGCCATCAGTGAACCCAGGATGCCTCCCTGCAGGCTGGAGAGGTCTTCTGCCGGATGGCCTCCCCGTTTCATGAGCCGGAAGGACCGCTCAACAAAAGACAGCACATCTTTCCGCTCTAAAGGCAGCGTTGCGAGTTGTTGCAAAAATCCCGCGGAAAGCTTACCCGAGAAATAGGTATGGTTCAAATGTGAGACGTATTCTGAAGAGGTCATTGGGTGGTCATTTTGAGGTTGTCATTCAAATCGATTCCGAAATATACGGTTCTTTCGAAATACGATCCAATTCCCATTTTCTCCCCAGAATGATATCAAACCGGAATATGATGGGAATCATTGACTTATATATGTGTATTCGTCCAAATTATACCTGTTCATCAATTGTCTAATCAAAAAAATCAGAGATGAAGAAGATTGAAAACCTGAGGGATCTGTTCATTGAACAGGGACGCGAGTTTTACGGGAGCACCTACCAGGAAGAACGTGCACTGCACAGTATGGAGAAGCAAGCAGGCAACCCGGATCTGAAAAAACTGATCGCACAGGAAATCACACTGACCAGGGACCAGCGCAAACGGCTGGAAAGCGCATTCAGCAGGATCAATGCCGGATTCGAAATAGAAAGCGACCCCTGCTGTGAATCCCTGATCAGCCAGACGCGCGAAATCGTCGACAGGGCCAGCGAACCCGATGTCCGGGATGCGGCGATCATCAATGGCATCCAGAAACTCAACCACCTGAAGATCTCGAGCCTCGGCACGATGGCTGCTTTCGCAAACCAGATCGGCGAACACGATACAGCCCAGGCTTTCCATGACGTACTTGAGGAAGAATGGGAAATTGACCACAAACTCAGCAGGCTGGCAGAAAGGAACGTCAACCGGAAAGCTGCACGTGAATTGATTGTATAACACCTGGATGTTCACCTTCACATTAAATTTTATGCGCCATGACACAAATCATGAAAAAGAAAAAAGAAAAAGGGCTGATGCCCTCATTGCGGACGGAACTCAGCGAACTTTTTGATTTCACCAGCCTCTTTGACCGCCCGTTTTTCCCGGCAGCATTCCGGGCAAACTGGAACAGGCTGGTCGTCCCGCCAACGAACATCAAGGAACTTGACAAGGAGTTTCTTGTCGAGCTTGCTGCACCGGGCATGCAGAAAAAGGACTTTGAAGTAGATATCGTCGATGGCAGGCTTGAGATCAAGGTTGAGAAAGAATCGGAAAGCAAGGAAGAAGAAGACCGCTATCACAGGCATGAGTACAGCTATGATGCTTTCTACCGGTCATTTGACCTTCCTGCGAATGTGAATCCTGACAAGATCTCTGCTGCTTATCATGATGGATTGCTGACGGTGCATCTCCCGAAAGTTGCCGGGAAGGCAATGAAAAAAGGCAAGGTCATCTCCGTCAAATAACCGGAAATACGTTTCGGGATACATGTTTTCCTACTCTGACAGCATGGTCATGTGCCATTCTGACCAGGGCAGGCATTATCAAATCTAAATCAAGAAACCATGCCAAAACTCGAGGTTTTTGAAAATTATGCAGAAAAGTATGAAAAGTGGTTTACGGACCATGAGCCGGTTTTCCAGTCGGAGCTAACGGCGATCCGAAGGCATTTTGAAAAGCTCCCGGAAAACATCAGGGGAATTGAAGTCGGATTGGGCACAGGGCGTTTTGCAGAAGCACTTGGCATAATGGAAGGGATTGAACCGTCAGAAATGATGCGAAAAAGAGCAGTAAAAAGGGGAATAGAGGTCATGAATGCGAAGGCTGAACACCTGCCCTACAGCGACCTGCACTTCGACTTTGTGCTCTTTGTTACGATCTGCTACCTTGATGATGTGCGGCAGGCACTCCGGGAAGCCTACAGGGTGCTGAAACCTGGCGGATCAGTCATCCTGGGGATGATCGACGGGAACAGTCCGCTCGCCATGCAGTATGAAAAAAAACGCTACACAAGTTCATTCTACAGGCACGCCCGATTCTATACCGTGGAATATATATCCTCCCAGCTGCGCAAAATTGGTTTCCGGAATTTTGAATACCAGCAGTCCCTCTTCAAGGATATTGATGAGATCATGGAGCCCGAAGACCCGAAGGAAGGATTTGGAGAAGGATCATTTCTGGCAATCAGGGCGAGGAAATGATCAACGTATGAGGAGGATTATGCATCCCGCAGAGCAAGATCATTGACTTTGAGTCGTCTGCCATTGAATATTGGGTTGTTACCTGATCCGGGAATTTATTCCCGGTAAGGGTGCAGGTTGAGATGGATCCATTGCCTGACGGGGCAACGATCCTCACCAACCCGAAGGCATGCAGCCGCATGCCTTTTTGCATTTTGGCGGGTCCTGCTTAAAAGGTTCAGTCCTCAGCTGCATAGAATGCACCCTCAAGATAGTCTTCCTCAAAAAGGGGCTCGGTCACCCGGCTGATCAGCTGGCCATGTTCTGTGATTTTGATGTGATACAGGACATTGTCTTCCACAACATCAAAATGGAACGCACTCTGGCCATCTTTGGTCCGGTAAGGGATCACTTTCCTGAGCATACCATCCCTGAAATGTGCACGGACATACTTTGTGACAGCGATTGGTGTCTTATTCATGTTCGTTTGTTTTTGGCATTACGGCATATTCCGGTAGAAATCGATCAGTCAACTGGTCTGCGGATAAAATGTATGTCCTTATAAGGTCAAATGAAATGATCCAGGTTGGCAGGCGGCGCAATCGTGGTCATCCAGGCCATTTGCTGATTCAGAAAGACTAGGAAGCATCTCATTGAATATGGGCGTGCTTCGCTTATTTTACCTGCACATTCCCATCCAGGATATCCTCGTATGGTCCAAATGGTTCAGTCAACCCGCTAAAAGCGGAGTAGATCAATTCAATATGAGCACATGAGAAATCAGACACGAAATCCTCGGGGGTTTCATATTGCAAAAGTTCCCAAAAGTAGAAAATGATGATGTTTGAGGAGACCTGGTCCGAGGCTGTATTCGCCCCTTCCCCATTGTCCCTTAGTTTGAGGTAGACAATATCGCCCGCATCAAAGAATGGCGTTGGAAATTCCACACTGGTCAGCAGGATACCCGCTGTCGCTTCCCCGTCAACTGTGGAAACGCACAGGGCCTCGGCCGTAATGGTCCCGCGGGTCATGGATTCAATGGTGATCTCTCCATGGATGCCGCCAGGATTCTGAATCGCCGCAAAATCATATTGATTGCCGGAAAGCACAGTAAAGGTACCGGTTGCCGACTGGATTTTCGGAGACCGCCCTTGGATCCAGGCAAATTCCGGGGGATCTACAGCAAGGGATGATCCGGAGATCACCGAACTGCCCCCCTCATCCAGGACATGAACATTCAGCATCCCCTTCTCATCCGGAAAATGCCCTGACATGGATTCTCCCTGATGGCATGCCTGAAAAAAAACTGCCATGAAAACTGCTGTGAATATTAGTGTTAATGAGTATTTCATTTTCGGGCCTTTTATTGATCAGTTGAACGTGTCCAATGATGTAATGCAATTAAAATTCCAATCAACGGGGTGCCCTGTGCTCCAGTCATGTGATGATGCCGGAAACAATGGCATCCGGTCGAGCCGGAATTTTTGTATTCCGAAAGGGTGAGAAAACTTATATTAAGCAACAATAAACTTGCCAACCGCAGTATTCTTTGTCCAGGTCATTCTGGCCAGGAATACCCCGCATCATTGAGCAGGCCCCTCAATTTCGCAAACAGGACGACATTGCCCTCATCACTCAAAGAACCACCGGGCCGTAAACGCTGCGTTGGTAAAACTGAAATGGCTTTCATTGATAAAGATAAAGCTCGGCATCCAGTCGACCTGCACGCCAATCCGGCCAACGCGCCAGTCTGCCCCGATCACACCGCTCACGCCAAAGTAGAATTCATCACCAAAGATGAAGTTGAGCCCAGGGCCAATGAATGCATTGAGTTTACCGCTGTCATCGAATGAGGCCAGTTTCTCAAAAAGCGGGGAAACGAAGAAACCGTCCACCTTGCTGTCAAAATTGAAGCCGGCAAGCAGTTCAAGTGCGTTCGAATCATTATAGCCCTTCAGGGAAATACCGGAGGCCCCGCCAAAACGGGCGCCGATACTCCATTGTGAAAAAGCGAGGGTGGAAACCAGGGTGAATGACGCCAGGAGAAGAAATTTTTTCATAACAGGAAAACGCTTGTGTTCATAAACAAATGCCAGATAAAGGTAGGATATTCCGATAAAAATATATTTCGGTCCCTGCAAAAAATCACCAGATTTTGACCGCTTCAGCCGGTCAGGACCTGGAAGGTTACCATCAGCTCTTTTTTGCATAAAGATGAAAAGGTTGTAACTTCATAGAATCGCATGACCTCAAAAACAAACCCCAAATGACAACGGAAAAAACAGATGCTGCCGACTCCCGGCAACTTGCCGCAATCCTGTTTATGGACATCCAGGGATACACGGCGCTCATGCATGAGGATGAAGGGAAAGCGATTCGCATCATCCAGCGGTTCAACGATGTGGTCCATGAACAGGTTGCGGCCTGCAAGGGCAACATCATCCAGTTTTACGGTGACGGCTGCCTGGTCAACTTTCCGACGGCCCGCCGCGCTGCCACATGCGCGACCATCATGCAGAAGGCTTTCACAGGTGAAACCACGGTCCCCGTCCGGATGGGCATCCACCTGGGCGATGTGCTCTACAGGTCGAACAACGTGTACGGCGACGCTGTAAATATCGCCTCCCGCATAGAATCAATGGGTATCCCGGGGGCGATCCTGATCTCGAAACCTGTCCGGGACCAGATCCGCAACCAGCAAATCAAAACAGTTTCCGTAGGCAAGTTCCATTTCAAGAATGTCTCCCAGCCCATGGAGGTCTTCGCCCTTGACGAGCCGGGCCTGAAAATCCCGACGCGCGACCAGATGAAAGGGAAACTGGAG
>JARQTN010000179.1 GCA_029976695.1 Lewinellaceae bacterium | reverse complement strand
CCGCCCCTGGATGGCAAGGAAACAACCATTCGGCACCAGCAGGCGAATATGGGCCAGTTATTCACCCAGGCCATGCTTGAATATGCGCAACATAATCCTGTCGCCGCGATCTTGAACAGCGGGTCGATCCGGATAGACGATGAGATCTCCGGGGAAATCGCGGCCATTGATGTCGTGCGTGCGTTGCCTTTTCACGGTTCTTTGTGGGAAATATCCATAAAAGGAAAACTATTGAAGGAAGTACTGGATTTCAGCGAAAACGCCAAGGGAAGCGGTGCCTATCTGCAGTACAATGGCATTGAGCCAAAAGGAAGTACATGGCATATCCTGGGAAAACCCATTGAATCCGAAAAGGAATACGTGATCGCCATCAATGATTTCCTCCTAAAAGGGTATGACATCCCAATCCTGAAGGAAGGGGTAAATGGAATTTCACAGATCTACAAACCGGATGAATCCGATCATGATGACCTCCGGAATGACATCAGGCGGATGATCATCACCTACCTGAAAACCCTGTAGCACATAACTATCCGCAAAATTCCGGGCATTTTACCTTTGTATCGGTTATTTTTAACCACCCTCCCTGATCCCAAAGTACCCGGAACAAGTTTGTTTACCCCAATGGCAAAATCATACATATGAAAGTATTTCCACTCCTTCTGGCCCTGTTGTGCGCATTTCCGGTATCCCGGCAGATGCAGGCGCAGGACATGGAAAAAGTGAGGGAATGGGAAGAAATGCTCCCCGAGGTGAATGATTCCACCAAGGTGATGATCCTCGGCGATCTCTTTTATGAATTCTTCCTGCGGGACCACGAACGGACACGTGCATACCTCGACCAACAACTGGAAGCCGCAAGGCGCACACGGAACAAAAGCCTGATCGCCTACGCAACTAACATGAATGGCGTTTACTACCATGTGGTATCCGAGTTTGACCGATCCATGGAAGAATATGAAAAAGCAAAAGACCTGTACACTGAGCTCGAAAACCGGGAACGGGTAAGCGCTGTCATGAACAACATGGCGAACAATTACAGGCAAACAGGGAACCTTGAAAAAGCGCTCAGCCTGCAGATGGAGTCCCTTGGGATCAAGGAAGCAATCGGGGCGACAGCCGAGGCGAAGGCTGCCAGCTACTGGAACATTGGCAACCTGCACTTCGATATCGGCAACCTGCCTGTTTCCAACGAGTGGTACCGCAAAGCTGAAAAAGTATACGAGGAAGAGGGTCTGTACGATGACCTGATGTCCATCCGGTTTAATATCGCAGGCAACCTTGCCGATATGGATTCGCTTGACGCCGCCATGGACACCTACCGGAAGGCGGAAAAATATTACCGGGAAAACAACCTGGACAATGACCTGGCGGGCTTGCTGGATCAACTGGGCATCATCGCCAAGGAACAGGGAAAATTGGACGAAGCGGAAGCATACTATTTGGAAGCGCTTGAGCTTGGTCAAAATAACGGCGAGAAAACCCTTCCCGGCATCCTCTACCGGCGCCTTGCCAACCTGTACATGGAAAAAGGTGAAGATCAAAAGGCGTTGTCCTACGCACAACAAGCGCTTGATGTATCAAAGGAAACGGGTGTAAAGAAAAAAATGATCACCGATTACCTGGTCCTGGCCAATGTATACGACAGCCTGGGGATGTATCCGGAGGCCTATGAAAACTACCGCCAATATCATATGCTGCACGACTCGATCCTTTCCGAGGAGAAAATAGCTGCCATGAACGAACTGGAGGTCAAATACCAGACGGAGAAAAAAGAACAGGAAATTCAACTGCTCGAAGAAAAAGCAAAGGTCAGCAGGCTCAGGTTCTGGGGATTGATCACCGGCATGATTGGGCTTGTATTGCTTTTTACCGCGATCTATTACGGCCTCCGCCAGAAGATGAAACGCAACAGGCTGGCGAGGGAAAAACTGGACCAGGAGCTCGCCTTCAGCCAGAAAGAACTGGAAATGAAGAAAAAGGAACTGATGGCCTTCACACTGCAGCTTGCACAGAAAAACGAACTCCTGGAAAACATCAAGAGCGATGTGAAAGAGATCAAAAAATCCAGCAATGGAGGTCGGGGCCTGCAAGGCGTCATCAACACGATCGAATTCAGTAAAAACGATAATACCTCCTGGGAAAATTTCAGGGAACGGTTCCTGGCCGTGCACAAGGACTTCGAGTCCAATGCGAAAAAGCGCTTTCCCGAGGTCACAAAGAACGAACTCCGCCTGATGGCGCTAATGAAACTCAACCTTTCATCCAAGGAAATGGCCAGCATCCTCAACGTTTCCCCGGAGGGGATCAAAAAAGCCCGCTACCGCCTGCGAAAAAAACTAGCCCTGGAGACAGGCGACTCGCTGGAGGACCTGGTGATGCTTCTTTGATGAATGGTTGATAGATAATGATTAATGATTAGTGAATTGATCATGCCTAAATAGCGTTGACCGTCATTAAATTATCATCATTCATCAATATTCATTAATTATTAATCCCAGACGAACCACCAGCTGCCATCCGCCCGCCTTTCCCCAAATGCCTGGAAGGTCCCGATCATTACTGAATGATGTTCTGACCATTGGAATGGCCGACCAGAAACCACATGAGTATGTTGTGGATTCTTAGTCGAAAACATCGTAGATTGAAAAAGCATCAGGAACCAACCCATCTATGCAGACTGCCTTCAATCGTATGCACTCGCGTGGTTCTCACGAGTGTCCACCAAATGAACGTCCAGATTCGTGAGGGCCGATTTGAACCTGACAAAATTAAAACCAAATGCTCCGCACAACTTTATCCATTTTCGTTTCCATCCTGATTAGCTGTATACCGACCTCCGGCCTCATGGGGCAGGATGTGGTGATCGAGGGCCTTTCAGCCATCAATTATATCGATCACCCGCTCGAAGGTGCGGACCATGACCTTGCATTTCTGGACATGGCAGTTATTCCCGGTCCTGACCTGAAATACCTGAACATGCTGATCACGGATGCGAATACCGGAGATGCCGTATGGGCTGTACAAAACCTTCCGCTTCCCCCGTCACCATTTGAAGAACCGATCACATACCTGGTCGACCTGACGAATGCCGGTGGCAACGAAGGAGAGAAAATCCTGACCTGGGAGGTAACCACCCAGTGGAAGGAGACTGAACTCGATTTTACAGCACCGATGAGCACCAACATTTTCCCTGCCATCACTGAATACCGTGTTCCTTCCGGGTCCTATGATCCCGGGGTCATTGACCTCATCAGTATTCCGCCGATCTTCTTCCCGCCGCCCATACCCCTGGATGTGACTATCAATTACCGGGGCTGCGAAGTACCCAATGTCGACCTGGACAGCACGGCACACAACCCGACGACCACCCCATCCGTTCCGGGAGATAAACTCGCCTGCGGTCCCGCTTCTGCGGCCAACAGCCTGCACTGGCTCGTCGACCAGCACGTGGGCCTGGACACGCTCGA
Source organism: Lewinellaceae bacterium (assembly GCA_029976695.1). Classification (GTDB taxonomy): domain Bacteria; phylum Bacteroidota; class Bacteroidia; order Chitinophagales; family Saprospiraceae; genus JARQTN01. The sequence continues at coordinate 186 of JARQTN010000179.1, read as the reverse complement.
TGATACATCACTTCGCGCCAAACTGGACTCGCTGAAAAAATACATGGATAAGGATGTGACGATTGGTGTGCGTTTTGACAGCATGGTCACCGGAAAACTCAGGCTGATCGACGCTCTTGGCCTTCCGATCAGGGTGAAATACCAGACAGAACATGCAAGCGGGGCGGGGCCTTTCCTGCGGTCTGC
>JARQTN010000178.1 GCA_029976695.1 Lewinellaceae bacterium | reverse complement strand
TCGCGGACGACCGGGAACCCATCCGATGCATTTGCCGGGTAATTCCCGTCGTTGTCCGGTGTCAGCCTTCGCAAGCCCTGGCTCCATACATACAGTTCTTTCCAGCTGCCTTTTTGTTTCCGCTCGTCTTCTATGGAAGAAATTGTTGTATAGACGGGCAATTTCACCACCGTCGATTGAGAAAGGATGTCACCGTTTTCGTTGATCACGAAAAGGTTGCACCCTCCGGTCCCGCAGAGCATCGGATCCATGATGTAAAGCAGGAATTCACGTGTCGTATAATCCCTGTCAAGGTCTACCTCGCGTTCCATGAATTTCACTTCCTGCAGGCTTTCTTTCGTTAGCCCCATGGCCGGGAAAGCGCCAACTTTCAGCAGACGGCTCCGGTCCGTTGTATTGACGGCTTGCCGGAGTATGCCTGTGTGAAATTCCTCCAGGAGTTCATCGAATTCTGCACAGCTCACCTGCATCAAGGTTGCTGGTTTCCCCTGCTGGTCCTGGTAGTCCAGCTGAAGGGCACCATCCACCAGTTTCAGGGATCTCGTTTGCTGGTAAAGCATTCCTTCCCCGTACATATCGGCCTGCAGATGGACTTCGCCAGTCTCCCTATGATATACACCGGTAAGTGAAGCCTCCATGCGGTCCGTGCCATAGGGAAAATTGCGCCATGTGCCGCGCACTTCTTCCCCTTCGATCCAAAGGCGGATAAATTCATAATTGAAATGCGTACCCGGAAAGTCAGTAGCTGCCTCTGTCTTTGATGCAAAGCAGAACTGCCGGATGTCATCGATTTCGACTTCCGATAATGGTGCAATGGTGGTTTCAGCCCATGCTGGATCTGCCGGATCCATATTTTGACCGGACAAGCCAGGCATGAGCATGAACAGGATAATGAAAAATGTTACAGACATATCTTGCGTATAATTTGGTGATTCAATATGCATAACGGAAGACCATTGAAAAACATTCAACTACATTGAAGAATCTATTTTCCGCAGTTATCCGCTGATTATCCGCCTGAATCACGGCTATCCGGAGCGCTCGTTTGAAAGTTGGCGCTTTCCTGCCAAACCAAAACATGGCGTACCTACGGCACGATGGATAGTAAAATCTCCTGTTTCCGAATTGCGATTGAATAACCGATCCCGGTTAAAGTGATACGACAAGGATTTATTGATGAATGGTTAATGATTAATGATTAATGGTGGAAACGCTAAACGCAAAACGCAAAACACTGAACAATTGAATCCGGCTATGACACAGAGCTGCACAAAGAAGGCACGGAGTTGCACAGAGCAAAAAGAAGCATCATACAGGGATCCTCCGTGCATCTCTGCGTCTCCTCTGCGAACCTCTGTGGTACAGCCCACAACCTGCACTGCTCGCCGAAACGATAGCGAAGAAGGACAAACGCTAAATGCAAAACGCAAAACACTGAACAATCAAATCCGGCTATGACACAGAGTTGCACAAAGAAGACACGGAGTTACGCAGAGAGATCATCTGTGAACCTCTGCGTCTCCTCTGCGAACCTCTGTGGTGCAGCCCGCAACAAAATAATATCCCACCGTTCGCTCCAGACGTCGGCCTACTAACGACTTCCTACGGTCGTGTCAGCATAGGTGTCTGCCATCGTCGCCTGGCTTTTGAACCCGCCTGCCCGCCGAAGCGGCAGCGAAGGAGGGCAACCCGAAACCCGTAACCCATAACCCGCAACCCGTAACCCGTAACTTATCCGTAATTCCCGTAATTCGTAATTCCCGTAAATCGTAATGTGACTCAGATCTCATTGAAGAAATCCCTCGTCATATCCAGCAGCTCCTGGTAGGCATCCACATGCACCCAGTGCCCTGCATGCGGGATGGTTTCGACGCGGGCCTCGAGAAACTGTTCCCTGATCAGCGTGTAATCACCATCCTGGATGTATTCCGACTTGCCACCGCGGACGAAGAGCGCCGGGTTTTCGAAAGGGTAAGCCATCGGATTGAAGTCAAGGATCTTGTCATAGTGCTGCATGATCACGTCCAGGTTCATCTTCCACCGGTAGCCCCCGCCTTTTTCGCGAGTCAGGTTCTTCATCAGGAATTGCCGGACACCCTTTTGCGGAATGTACTTTTTGAGGGCCTGGTTGACATCGGACCTGCTCTCAGCCGTACCGATGGACACGGAAGACAGCGCCTGCATGATCTCGATGTGGCCCGGCGGGTAGGGCTTCGGTGCGATATCGACGACGATCAGTTTCTGGACCATGTCGGGTTCCATCAGGGCCATTTGCATCGCGGTCTTCCCGCCCATGGAGTGGCCCAGCACGAAGGCTTCAAACATGAAGTGGGATTCCATGAAATGGAACAGGTCCTCGGCCATCACCTCATAATTGAACGCATCACTGTGCGGGGATTTTCCGTGGTTGCGCTGGTCGATGATGAATACGGAAAAGTCATTCGCCAGTTCGCGCGCGAACTGCTGCCAGTTGTCCAGCATGCCAAACAGCCCGTGGAGGATAATCACGGGCTCTCCATGTCCGAATGTCTTGTAATTTAGTTCCATCATCTCCCGGTAACCGGGGGCAAAGTAACTGAAAACCAGGGAGAACATGAAGAATCTGCTGACTGACCTGCCAGGGTTCAGGATCACAAAAAACAAGGGACAACAACGCGTCCATACCATGGACATGCACACCGGGGGCGAACCCCTGCGCATTGTGCTTGATGGCTATCCGGAGATCAAAGGAAATAGCGTCCTGGAGAAAAGGGCTTACTGCCGCGACCACAACGACAACATCCGGAAGCAACTGATGTGGGAACCGCGCGGGCATGCCGACATGTACGGTTGCTATATCACCGAACCCAATGACACCGGAGCTGCATTCGGCGTCATTTTCATGCACAATGCCGGGTACAGCACGATGTGCGGCCATGCCACGATTGCATTGGGCAGGTGGGCGGTGGATATGGGCATTGTACCCATGGAAGAACCTGTAACTTCCTTCAATATTGACGCTCCTTGCGGTCGCCTCCATCTGCAGGTTGCAGTGGAAAATGGAAAGGTCACGGGTGTTACGTTTACCTGTGTCCCTTCATTCGTCCTGGCATCAGATCAGCATATCCACATTCCCGAACTCGGACTTGTACAATATGATATTTCCTATGGGGGCGCCTTTTATGCAATCGTAGAAGCAACTGATTTGGGCCTGGAACTCACCCCTGAAAATGCCAGCAGGCTCATCAGCGCCGGGATGCGCATCAAGAATGTGATCATCCAATCGGGCCTTCCCGTTGCCCACCCGTATGAAAATGACCTCGGTTTCCTGTACGGTACGATCTTCACGGGACCTCCAATGTCCGCCGGTGCAAACAGCAGGAACGTCTGCATTTTCGCTGATGGCGAACTGGACCGGTCACCCACCGGATCGGGTGTCGCGGCCCGGCTGGCCCTGCATTACCACAAAGGAGAAATTGCGCTGGGAGAACGGCTAAAAGTAGAGAGCATTACCGGAAGCATCTTCGAGGGTTATGTGCATGAAGAAACGGAATACGGTCCCTATCGGGCTGTTATCCCGGTTGTCACCGGGATGGCGCATTATACGGGAGAGCATACATTTGTCATTGAGGAAGGGGATGCGCTGAAGGGAGGGTTTTTTATTCGGTAGGGGGATGGGAAAGGGGATA
>JARQTN010000177.1:12324-15529 GCA_029976695.1 Lewinellaceae bacterium | reverse complement strand
TTGCTCGCCTGGTCGACCATATCGCTGGCTTTGCCGTACACATCCATGCTGGAGAGCGCGTCCACCCGGGTTTCAATTGCGTGTAATTGTGCTTTCACGTTGCTCAGCAGCCCGCCCAGGCCATCATGCAGATCCCGGGCGATCCGTTTGCGCTCTGCTTCCTGTCCCTCGATCATGGAAGACATGGCCAACAGGTTTTTCTCCTGCTCCAGCTCCCGTATCTTTTGCCGGCTGATCCGGGACTCCTGTAAAGCCAGTTTTTTATTGACCCGGTTCCTGTTCCATAAATAGACAACAAGGAAGCCTCCGAACCACACGATCATGGCCAGCCCGCCAAAAAGTGCCCGGCGCTGGATCCTGCTTTTTTGCAGTGCAAGCTCCTGTGCGCTGATCTGCTGTTCTTTTTTTGCGGTCTCATACCGGATATTGAGCTCATCGAGGTTCTTCTCCAACCTTGCGGTTTCGAGGCTGTCTTTCATTTCATAGTGGCGACGAAGATACCTGATAGCCTGACCATATGCCTGCAGCCCTTCGTGGCAATGGTACAGGTCCCGGTTGAAATCCGATTCAAAGAGTTTGTCCCCGGCATGCTGCGCGAGGCTTAATCCATTTTCTGCATGGGGAATTGCCTCCTTGTATCGACCTCCATCGAGGTAATGATGAACGAGCGCTGAATGGAAGACCAACAACGAATTCGTGTGTCCGTATTGCTGCCCTTCGGCAATGGCATGTTTGAGGATTGTCGCTTTTTGATCCTCCGGCAGTTCTTCGATAAACATGGTCGCATGGGAAAAATTTCTGTTCCTCCGGCCATCTTCTGAAACAAGAGTGATGTAATCCGAGAAATATTTTTGAAACCTTTCGGTGTGCATTTCGTGACGGTGGTCTTCTAGGTAGTAATAGAGTGCGATGGTCTGTTCCATTTCATTCCCGCTACGCTCCGCACGACGGATCGCCTCGATCTTGTAGGCGTCTGACCGCTCCATATCGCCCATCGCACGGTACAGCTCACCGAGCAGGACCTTTGCGTCGATCTTGTTTGCCGACCAGTGTGTGTTAACAAGGCTGTCAAACCGGAGAAGATAAACCATGGAAGAGTCGAATCGGCCCAGGTCGGTATAGCAGTCGCCTATGCGCCCGTATGCCTGGATATACGCTTCCTGATCGCTTCCCCGGGGCGCATGCCGGATCAATTCTTTGTATACAGTGACGGCTTCAGGCAGATTTCCCTGCATCTGGAGGTTTTTACCGAGGATAAACTGTGCCTTCATTGCCATCGTATCGTTTCCCGACGAGAGAGCAGTTTCGAGTACCCTTGTGGCGTACCAGTTGCTGCTATCCAGGTCCGAAACGCCCGTTTGGACAGCTTTTTTCAAAAGTTGCCCGGCGTCCTGCGGGTACAGGATTCCGGGCAGTACGACTAAAATGGGCAGGATGTGATGTATGATGTATTTTTCAAATTGCTTCATGGAGAAGTGCCTGGTTGCAATGATATTGACAAGGTATCATAACTTGAAATTAAGGATTTTCAATTGCCATTCCGGCGATGATCCTTTCCAGTCGGGATAACCGGGCTTCCATTTCACTTTTGAGTGTTGTGTAATTTGGAACTGGCCTGGTCCCTAATGAATCTTTTCATTTCTTGCAGTTCCTTTCGCAATGCTTGTAATTCTGCCCCATTTTGATCTATCAAGTATTGTTGATCCTGAACCAGGACTTCCAACTGATCTTTTTCTGCGACCAGTTCTTTGATCGCCTGGATCGCAATGACGCTAAAAGCATCATAGTTGATCATTTTTGTGCCGCTGACTTCCTTTACGATTTCAGGGAAAATTGCTTCGACTTCCTGGGCGATGAAGCCGATGCTTTTGTTAGCTTCTGGATGGGTTTTATAGCGATACCTGCTTGGTTGAAGCTGTTTCACCCTTTGCAATACTGGTGCTAGCCGTGTGATATCCTGTTTAAGTCTGACATCAGAGATGCTTAAGTATGACCCGTCAGTGTCATTAATTGATGCTTTAAAGTCTCCGTCATAATGAAAGTTCAAATCGAAAGCGGACATTCCCAAATCCCAGTACTTTGTGTTTGTGGGATGTTCGATGCGGATGCCCCTTGAGTTGTTCATCGTTTGGATAAGGTGAAGAGTTGCTGCCGGAGAAACAACGTTGATACCCACCTCACCTCCATTTTCGACAGTCAAAGCCGGATTGCCGCCCGCCTTATTGATGCGAAATTTATTTCCATTGCTCCCACCACCTGATCCGTCGTATTCAAGGCTCATGCCATTCGCGAGGGTGTGGTTGGACCCAACTTCGCTGAACAGAATGACCGGCCGCTTCGATGTTGCAGATTCAATGACCATTGCGATCGTTTGTCCTGAAGTGCCAGGCTCCTGAATGTGAAGAGGAAATTCAGGTGCACTTGTACCGATACCAACATTTCCGTTTGCTGCGACTGTCATTCGATTTCCTCCACCAGCAAAAAGAAAGAGATCATCATCACTATCTGTATCAAACCCCGCACCGATTCCCGTACCTGTACTGTTATTCGAAAAAATGCCAAAATTGTTCTTCAGCGCGATGTGGCCGCCACTGACTTCTAAAAGTGCGTTGCTGATCACCCCACCAGGATTCGTCGTACCGATACCGACCTTGTTTAGACTACCACTACCCGTTTCTCCCAGGATAATGTGATCCGCCGAGTGCCCATTACCGCCAACATCCAGTTTGACATAGCCTTCTGATGCATTCGTAACGAGCGAAATATCCTGGCTACCATCCCTTACCCGCAGTATTCCCGTAGAGAGGATATTGCCTGCCACATGGAGAGGCTCTAATGGACTTGTCGTGCCAATCCCGACATTGCCATCTTTCAACCAGGTCATCCGAATCCCTTCGTTTCCTGTGAATCCTCGACTATGCAGATATAACTTGTCTGGGGTCCCATCATATTCAAATTCGTACCCGAAATTGCCGGATTCAAACAGTTTTAAACTGGAGCTGTTTCCGATTCCTGCGCGTACCTGCATGTTTGCATCGATGAAGTTTTCCGTAAGCAGATTACCACTGACATGTAGTTTCTCTTGTGGTACTACACTTCCGATTGCAAGGTTTCTGTTCGCATGTAAATAGAGACTTGTCATACCACCAATCCGAACGCGGAATGCGTCCTCATCTGCTGGAGATTCAACAAAAAGAGAAGCAAG
>JARQTN010000177.1:0-12224 GCA_029976695.1 Lewinellaceae bacterium | reverse complement strand
TCCGAACGCGGAATGCGTCCTCATCTGCTGGAGATTCAACAAAAAGAGAAGCAAGGGGGTTTGTGGTGCCGATCCCGACATTTCCGGATTGAGCAATAATATTTACTGCAAGAAGCAGAAAAAGAACAAGGGTGCATGTCTGTTTTCCCATTTTTTCCCCTAAAGTTCGCTTGTATTCATTTTACAATCTTCACGGAAAGTCGTGATTTCTTCCCTCATGGTTTTCCGTGATGTTGTGTACATTGCGTGATGCAAATCAGCACCCGATGATCCGCGTATTGATCGCAGATGACCACCAGATCGTGATCGACGGCATCCGGTCCATGCTCCGTGATGAGGATGGCATCGTTTGTGATGGCTGGGCGAATTCAGGCAGGGAAGCATTATCGAAACTTCAGGATTCGGATATCGATGTCGTGCTTCTGGATCTGAATATGCCCGATATGGACGGCCTGGAAACCTGCCGGCAGATCCTCAGCCAGCATCCCGGGATCAAAGTGATCGCCCTGACCATGCTGGATGAACGCTCCATGATCCGGGCAATGGTGGAAGCCGGGGCCAAAGGTTACCTGCTGAAAAATGTGGGGCATGACGAATTGGTCCATGCCCTCAAGCGGGTTCAAGCCGGCAAATCGCATTATTCACAGGAGATCGCTGAGATCCTGCTTGCCCCCGGGCCAAAGGAAAAAGCGGATGGTTCTCCCCGGGTCCTCCTTTCCTCCCGTGAGAAGCAGATCCTGAAGTTGATCGCTGACGAATTGACGACATCAGAAATTGCAGTGCAGCTCCATATCAGCGTCAACACGGTCGAGACACACCGACGCAACATTATCCACAAGCTGGGCGTGAAGAACACGGCCGGGATGATCCGCAAAGCGATGGAGCAGGGACTGATCTGATCGCTCCTGCAGGATCACACATAAAATCACGAATTTCTTCTGCAGTGCCGGATAGAATTCGCTCAATTATTTGTTTATTCTACTAAAGCAGTATTCTGCTTCCCTGTCATCTTTTTCCCCAGATAAGTCTCATCCATCCACCATGTCCATCGATCACACCCGCCATTATTCATTAAAACTCAAAAAAAATGGTACGGTCAAAATTTTACCTCATTTCCTGCCTGGCTATGCTCAGCATGGTGTTCCTGTTACATCCCTCCACTGCTTTTTGCCAACCCGAGGGGGTAACTGTAAAGGACAACGGGAACGTAGGGATCGGCACGGATAGCCCGATTGACAAATTGCATGTGTTCGGTTCCGGCATTTTCCAGGCAGACCAGAGCGGGCTGGGGATCAGCCCGGGATCAGACTACGTAGGACTGTCTTTCCGTGAGCCTTCCGGCATTTTTTCTAATATGGTCATGAAATGGGCAAAAACCTACTTCAACGGGAATGTCGGGATTGGCACCACTAACCCGCAGGAATTGCTGCATGTCGATGACCGCATCCGGATCGGGCAGGATCCAAATTACGGATCTGTATATGGGGAGATCATCCATGAAGGTGGCGGCACCGGATTTCGCATCAATGCACATGCCAATGGCGGCTGGGCGGACATCCATTTCCAGACCGATGGCACGACACGGATGTTCCTTGAGCGTGCAGGCAACCTGGGCATCGGCACGGTCAGCCCTCAGGCCAGGCTGCACATTGAAGGAGGGGTGGATGCTTCCAATACCACCAATGGTTACCTGATGACCGGGTCTGTTGACGGGACGAATATCATCATCGACAACAACGAGATCATGGCACGGAACAACGGGGAATCATCGATCCTGTTTCTCAATCATAATGGTGGCAGCGTTGTCATGGGCACGGGAAATCCGGCGGCAGGCTACCAGCTTTCCGTCAGGGGCAAGATCATGGCTGAAGAACTGCGTGTAGACAATTACGGGGACTGGCCGGATTATGTTTTCAATGATGATTACGCACTGCTTTCTTTGGAATCCCTGAAAGGTGCCATTGATCGGACCGGTCATCTGCCCAATATACCTTCCGCAGAAGACGTGCAGGAAAATGGAATCATGGTAGGTGAAATGCAGAAAAAACTGCTTGAGAAAATCGAGGAGCTTACCTTGTATATCCTCCAGCTCCATGAAGAAAACAAGACCCTGAGAAAAAGCTTTGAAGAATTGAGGTCAACCTGCAATACCTCAAGTGCTGGCGGAAACCAACCTCAAAACAAATAAATAACAAGCGATGAGACAGATCATACAAAAATACTGGATGCTGATCCCGGTTTTCCTGTTTCCGCTTGTTTTACAGGCGCAGCCGGCGACCCTGAAAGCCAAACTGGCGGGCAAAAAATCCCTGGAGGAGATCATGCAGGTTGTCGACCAGCATTATGCGGAGATCGAAGCCGGAAGAATCGAGCGAAGCAATGAGCCCGGCTATAAACACTGGGCAAGGTGGGCCTGGTATGCATCAGGGAGGCTTGGAGAAAACGGGGAGTTTGTCGATGTCAACCAAAAACTGGATGAGGCAAGGCGCATCCTTGAAAGGGATGAGGGCCGCTCGAGTATGGGCAGCTGGGGCTGGCTTGGGCCTTACTCTGCGAGTGCCCAGGCAATCGGGCGCGTGGACCGGATAGCCTTCCACCCGACAAACGTGAACATCATTTACGCAGGCTGCCCGTCAGGCGGGCTGTGGCGTACAACCAATGGTGGCGGTTACTGGTATGCCATGACTGATTTCCTGCCCTCGATCGGGATCGGCGGGATCGTCGTGGACCATGCAAACCCGAATATCATCTATATCCTGACCGGTGACGGGGATACTTCTCTCGGTGGATTTGTGTCTGCGATGGGCTATACGAGAAGGTCTGAGGGTGTATTCAAGTCATACGATGGCGGTTACACCTGGCAAAAGACCGGCAATATTCCTGTGTCCGGAGCCTACCATGGATATGACCTGAAGCAGGATCCGAACAATGCGAACATCCTGTTGGCCGCTACAAGCAACGGGTTGTTCAAGACTGTGAATGGTGGCGCCAGCTGGTATGAGGTGCTGACCGGCAGGATTTCAGACGTGAAATACAGGCCGGGAAGTTCAACCGGGGTGTACGCTGCAAGGTGGGGAGGAGATATCCGTTATTCTACGAATGGCGGTGAGACATGGACCGCATCCACCTTTTACCCGGCACTGAGTTCAGCTGCCGAGCGTGTGGAAATAGCGGTCAGCAACCAGTCGGAAACAACAGCATGGGCATTGATCGGGCCTGCTGTTGCAGCAGGTGAGTTTGAAGGTCTGTACCTGACGATCAACGGTGGACAATCGTTTGTCCAGGTTCTGGATACACCGAACATCCTTGGCGGGCCTACAGATGGTTCGGGAGATGGGGACCAGGCCTGGTATGACCATTCGATAGCCGTTTCACATACCAATTCAATTCACGTTGTAACTGGAGGGATCCGCATCTGGCGAACAACATCAAGTCCTTCCTCAATGGTGTATGTTGGGGGGACACATGTGGATATTCACGACCTGGCTTTCAACCCGCTGGACAACAAGCTGTGGGCAGGAACCGATGGCGGAGTGTTTTCCAGCACGAACCTGGGAGATACGTGGACTTTCCATTCCGGTAACGGGCTGATCAGCACCCAGATCTACCATATGTCCGGGACCACAGTGGACAACAACCGGGTGATTATCGGTACCCAGGACAATGGTGTGCATATGCGGCAAACCAATTCTTCCTATTTTACATATTTCGCCGGAGGAGACGGCTTTGACTCGAGGTTTGATCCGGGAAGTTCGACAGCAGGGATCATTTCTTCAAATCGCGGTGTGTACCGCTTCTGGAACAGCGGGGCAAATGCAACTGACAACATTGCTCCTTCGGACACATGGTTCCCAACCCTGGAGGTCCATCAATCCAACTCCAGTATTAAATTTTACGGGGGAGCAGATGTGTACAGGACCGACAACAACGGATCATCCTGGACGAATAAAGGAGCTTCAGGCACTTGGGCGATGGCGACCTGCCCAAGCAATCATAATCGGATCTATGTTGCAGGCGGTGCCAGCTACAGTACAAATGTGGGTGAAGTATACCGGTCGGACAACCTGGGCAATACCTGGACCACGATCTCGAATAACCCGGGCTTTCCTTCGGGGAATCTCAAGATCACGGATATTGCCGTACACCCGACCAACTCAAACCTTGTCTGGATCACGGTAGGCGGGTTCAGTGATGGGAACAAGGTATTCTACTCCGCGAATGCCGGAGGTAACTGGACGAATATGAGCGGCAGCCTGCCGAACATCCCGGTCAACTGTGTGGCGGTTTCAGACCTGAATTTGGCCTACATCGGGACAGACCTCGGCGTGTTTTACCGGAATATCCTGACCCCCGACTGGATGCCCTTCAACAACGGGCTGCCAAATGTACCTGTCACGGATCTTTTCCTGAACCCTTCCATTGACCGGATCAGGGCCGCAACATTCGGACGCGGCGTCTGGGAAAGCGACCTATACAGCAATTGCCCGAATGGCATCGGGCTGACCCAGCAGATCTGGGGAAGGAGGTTGTATGAGGCGTCCAGCTATATCACCGTTTCAGGCGATATCGTACGGGGTGAAAATACCCAGGTCGTGATGAAGTCAGGTGGATATGTACGGTTCATACCGGGCTTCAGCATTACGCCCGGGTCTACGCTACATGCTTACATTGCGGCTTGCGGGACTCAGGGGATACCGGATGAGTAACGGTATATGCTTCAACAGTGATATTTGAAAATAGAATATTAATGTCTTTATAAAAGCCGGCGTAAAAGGCAAGCCGGCTTTTTGCTATTGGCCCGTAGCTATTCGCAATTGGCAGCCTGTCCATGCCTATACCCGCAACCCGAAACTCAGCACCTAATTACATCCTGCTGTCCTGATCTCCAGCTTTGACCCAACGGGCGCTGAAAATCCTGGACTCAGGATTGTGTAATTTTCCGGATCGTACACAACATGGACTCCATTGTTGATATCAGCTGTAGATGTGATGGTATTTGAAGCCTGGTAGTACCTGCTGATGGTATGCGTGCCAACGAAGTTCCGATCTGCCTGGCAGGTTTCAGCAACCCAGAATTCATTTTGATATGCCAGGGTGCCATATGTGGATGTATTGTACACAGCCTCAAAGATCCATTTGCCCTTCGGTGCGTTGTTTGGAATCGTGTTGTTCCATAAGGCGGACGGATTTGTTGAGAAGAAATTTCCGCCTCTCTGGTATAGGATATTCAGCAGCGTGGAAGTGTCGCCGTCCGGTTCAAACGCTGTTAGCTGTGTCGTGTTCGTGTTCAGGTCACACCTGTAATGGACTGAAAAAGTGATCGCTTCACCCGGATCAAAGACGGTTTTCTCAAAGATCTGGGCCTGCTGCGGGCAGGCCGGGCTTGTCCATTGCTGGGAGGCCGTGATCAGGCGGTTGATCCCGCTGTCGAAATAGGGTACCTGGTCGTTCCACCACGTATCATTGTTCAGGCTGTTGCATGGCCCCTGGAACGGGTCCACAAGATTACCCATCGGGTCATACACTTCAAGGTGGAGGTGGGGCCCAGTCGAGTTTCCGGAGCTTCCCACAATACCGAGGTATTCCCCTGCCGCAACGACATCCCCTGAATCTTTCTGAGTGACAGAGCCGTTTTTCAGGTGGCCGTACCAGGTGATGGTGCCATCAGCATGCTGGATGAAAACAGCATTCCAGGGAGTGCCTCCGCCCCATGCACAGTTCTGGTCAAAATTTCCATCCTGGCGGAAGATGATCGTGCCTGGTGCCGCCGCAATTACTTCCACCTCATCATTTCCCATCTTGTTCCACCGGAATGGAACAATCCGGATATCTGTACCATCATGACCGTCGTAGGTCCGCATACCACAGTTATAGTCAAGCAAAGTCGTATCGGAGGCCTGGTCGACAAAATTGGAAATGGCATAGTACCCCGGATAGTCAAAGCCTTCAGCCTGGCGGAGTGGCCAGTCAAAAAGGGGAGGCATGGCACGCTGCCCGCCGGATCTTTTCAGGTTTTGTTCGAACGCCTGCCTGGCACGATCCATTACTTTTTTATAATAGGTTTTATGGGCTTTCGGCACACATTCGTATGGCTCCGGGGCAAACTCCTTTTCGAATACCTGGGTTCCTTGTGCCCGGGCTTCATGAACAACGACGAGAAAAAGCGTACACAGGAGAAGGAAATATATTGATGCCTTATTCATTTCAGTCTGGTTTAATGCCTATAGAATTCTTTAAAAAACAATGCTACTTTTCCAGGAATGCGATTCTTTGCTTCAAGTTTTCATTTTCGGATTTCAATGCTGCGATCTCCTTGTTGGCCTTGATCATGTACAGGGTGAGCTCCTCTATTTTCTCCACGATCGTCTTCTGCATGCCGCCGAGGTCAAATCCTTCCGTTTCCACTATTGATGCTGCAGGCATCCCCGGAAGGTGACCGAGTGTCTGGATCTCTGCTTCCAGTTGGTCAAGAGGGGCAAGTTTGTAATCCCGATGGAATACATAATCCGGCCAGCTGCCGCTGACTTCCACCCTTACCTCTTCGCTGATGATCTTGCCATCCACGGCAAGGAGGTAGTCTGCTGATGGCAGGTTTGCTACGGATGTGATCCCGATCCCGACCTGCCCGGCTTCAAAGGGAACCATGAGCACATCCCCTGCATCGTATTGCAGGATGAGGGGAGCCTCACTTCCGTTGTTACGCGCAAGGATCTCATTGTTATCCATTGCAATGTTCACCCCGTTGATATCTCCAAGAACGAGCTGCCCGCCTCCGGCAAGGCTCGCATCTGTTCCATCCACAATCTGGAGTTTAGCCTGTGGATTGGAAGTCCCGATGCCGACTCTCCCGGCATTGTCATCGCACAGGGAAAGGTTGCCGCTCCAGTACTGGAAATAAAGCGTGGAAGGGTTATCCCCGTTCCTGGCGAGGATTTCGTTATTGTCAAATCGTAAATGAAGACCGGATCCATCCCCGATCTGCATGTCGCCATGCCCGGTTTCACCTACAGCCGGGCCCCCGTCCACGTGGAGTTTGGTAAAGGGGGATGCTGTTCCGACCCCCACATTCCCTGAGTTGCTCATCCTCACCAGTTCAGTGCCCTCTGTTTGAAAATTGTCCAGGTTACTCATAAACCTGAGTACCCCGCCATCATTGTATATCCTGTAGTCTGATCCGCTGAACTCGCTTGCGCGAATCAAATCAATCCCTGCTTCAGAACCACCGATATCCGTCGTGTGCACACGTATGAATTGGTTTCCGTCCCCATTTATGTCAAGGTGCTGTGCCGCGCTGTTAGGCCCGAGGGACAGGAATCCGGATTGACCAATGGACATATTCAGATCGCCTGCGGTCGTGAAATTATCGATGCCATCATAGAACCGGAGCACACCCCCATCGTTGATGATGCGCCAGTCGGTACCGCTGAATTCGTTGTGGCGCAGCAAGTTGATCCCGCTACCCCCGCCTCCTGCCAACGTCTTTTGGAGGGTGAGATATTGATCATCCGAACCTGCGATATGGAGCCTGCTATCCGGGCTTAGGACACCAATGCCCACATCACCGCCTTCCTGCTGGAGGAGCAGGGGCAGCGGCGTTTCATTCAAACCGTATAAACTCTGAATCTTGTTGAAATCCAGTTCCATATGGCCTTCTGACCTGTAGCCGAGCAGTACCAGTCCACTATCCTGTTGAACCTGGCCGGAGCTGAAAACATGTACCGGGGCCTGGGGGGCATCCGTCAGGATCCCGACCTTTTGTGCCTGTAGTTGCAGGGATATGAAGCATCCGAAGAGGAGTGAAATGGTGAGGGAATAAATAGATTTTTGCATGATGTGTATTTTTTTGGCAAGGTACCGCCGACTTGTCTCTGCTTCAATGGCAGATTGGCAGTATGCGTGCATGAATTGGTATCTGGCCAGTTCTGGTAAAAATCGGGAAGAGCCACTCCCGCAGCCTATATGGTGCTTTCCAGTAGATCAGTATTTCTCATACCAGTCAAAGACCTCATGGACGATCCGTTCCTTTTCCGTTCGGATATACTCAAGGAATGCCAACGCGATGGGGGAAAGGTTTTTGGATTTCAGCCAGACGAGGTTCCACTGAGTGACGATCGGCAGGCCACGATAGGGAATGATCTCCAGTTCTCCCTGCCCAAGGGCACGCCCGATCCCGATGAGTGGCATGATCGAGTAGCCCAGGCCTGCGATTACGGCCTGTTTCATGGCTTCGTTTGATGTGAGTTCGATCTTTTTAAAAACGGGCAGGTTCTTTTCCGAAATGAAACGTTCCATTGCATTCCGGGTGGCTGAACCAGGTTCCCGGAAGATCAGCGGATATCGCTCAAAGATCTTTCGCACAGGAATATTCCGGTTTCGCTCCAGCCGGGTACTTCCTACGAGATACAATTTATTCGACAGGAGCTCTACCCTTTCCAGCTGCAGTTGTTCCGGAATGACTGAAACGAGGGCAAAATCCACTTCATTTTTTTCCAGGCTCTGGACGACAAGCGTTTTGTTTGTCACATCCATCACCAGATCCACACCCCGGTGTCGGGCCATGAAATCGGACAGGAAGTACGGCATCACATATTTTCCGGTCGATGCTGAAGAGATCTTCAGCCTGCCAGCCAGTTCCTTTTGGTAGGCCATTGTCTTGTAATTGATAGCCTCCACCTCTTCCAGGATCTTTTCTGCAGCGGCTGCGATCTCTTTTCCGAAATCCGTAATGTACAGCTGCCTCCCAACGACTTCTGTGAGGGGGATCGAGAACTGTTCCTGCAATTTTTTCAACTGGATTGAAACGGCAGGCTGGGTGAGTGAGAGCTCTTCAGAAGCTTTCGTAATGCTCTGATTTTCAGCGATAGTATGAAATACCTTGAGTTGATGTAGCGTATAATGCATAAATAAAGTTTATGTATCACATAATAAATATAAATAAAACTAAATAAACTTTTTAGCACACATTTGCCTTTGAATTCAAAAATATACATGGAAGAAAGCATGAAAAAACCAGTTCAGCAACAACGGGAGATCGCTTACCAGGCAGCTCAAGACACAAAGGACAGGCAGGAAACCGGGAACATTCAGGATGTAATGCAAAACATCAACGTTGCCGTTTTGGGGTTGGTGATCATGTCCGGATGGATGTTTCTTACGATGAAGAGCAGCGACGCCATGTTCAGGGAAGCGTTGCCAGCATTTCTGATCATATGCTGCCTCCTGTTTTTCAAGGCAACAGAACAAAGGAAATAGATAAAATAAATCAACGTATGCAATTCAATAATCAAACTAAACACAATCAGGAAATGGTTTTAACGGAAGTCAAAAAGAAAATCCAGCTCGTCGATGGGGTATTCAACCCTTCTGAGGCGAACGATGTCGTAAACGCGCTGATCGGTGAAAAGATCAATCACCACAAGCTCCAGTGCCTTTCAATGCGCATTGAAAATGATCTCGCTGAAACGGGGTACCATGAAGCACGCATTGAAGAACTGGAGAAAGAAAAAGAAACCCTGAAAAAATATATTGCAGATGCAAGGGCAAAAGGATACCAGGTCCGCATCGACGGAATGCTGAAGTTCAGTTTTATTTAATCCTTTGATGAAATCCCATTTTACCATTCAACAAAATCTGAAATACATGAAGCAGGATAATTTCCAGACAATAACTGTCGCACGGGGAGATGGCATCGGCCCCGAAATCATGGATGCCGTACTCCGTATCATGGAAGCAGCAGGTGCCCGCCTCCAGATCGAAGAGGTCGAGATTGGTGAAAAAGTATACCGTGGAGGGAATACATCCGGTATCGGACAATCGGCCTGGGACAGTATCCGCCGCAACCGCGTTTTCCTCAAAGCTCCGATTACGACTCCTCAGGGTGGAGGCTACAAAAGCCTGAACGTCACTTTGCGCAAAACACTAGGTTTATTCGCCAACATCAGGCCGTGTAAAAGTTTCTCCCCGTTCATAAAAACAAAACATCCGGATATGGATGTGACGATTATTCGGGAAAATGAAGAGGATCTTTATGCCGGTATTGAACACCAGCAAACGGATGAAGTCGTACAGTGCCTGAAACTGATCTCACGTCCCGGGTGCGAGAAGATCATCCGCTATGCATTCGAGTATGCACGTCTGTACAAGCGCAAAAAAGTGAGCTGCTTCGTGAAGGATAACATCATGAAGCATACCGATGGTCTGTTCCACCAGGTCTTCAGGGAAATTGCCGCTGAATATCCGGATATCGAATCGGACAGCTGGATCATTGATATTGCAGCTGCCCGCCTGGCCGATACACCGGAAATGTTTGATGTGGTCGTAACACCCAATTTATACGGAGATGTCGTCTCGGATATCGCAGCACAGATCTCAGGATCTGTCGGCCTTGCAGGTTCGGCGAACATTGGTGAGCGGGTGGCCATGTTCGAGGCCATCCATGGTTCTGCACCTCCAATCGCAGGTCAAAATATTGCGAATCCTTCAGGACTGCTGCGTGCAGCGATCATGATGCTCAACCACATCGGCCAGCAGGATATTGCTGAAAACATCAAGAATGCCTGGTCCTGTGTGATCGAGGAAGGCATCCATACCGAGGATATTTACACTGAAGGGCAAAGCACACAACTCGTAGGGACAAGCGAATTTGCTGATGCGGTGATCAGCAGGTTGGGCCGGGAACCGAAAGAACTCAAGGTAGCCGAATACGCCAAGGGTGTCCAGCTCCGGATGCCGAGGTACGAGCGCCGGAAAAATGTCCGGAAGGAGCTCAAGGGTGTGGATATCTTTGTGGACTGGAAAGGAATGGACCCTAATGAACTCGCAGCAAGATTGCAGAAGTTGAATAACGGGATTGAACTGACCATGATCACCAACCGGGGTGTCAAGGTCTGGCCAAACGGATTTGAGGAAACATTCTGCACGGACCACTGGCGGTGCCGTTATGAAACAACGAACGGAGATAATGTGGATAAAAAGGCCATCCCGCAAATCATGGCAAAAGCCATCGAAGAAGATATAGACATCATCAAATCAGAGAACCTCTATGCTTTTGACGGCAAAAGAGGCTATTCTTTAGGGCAGGGACAATAAGCCGTTCTCACCGGGATTTGAGTTGGTTATCCGCGGGTCGATTTCGGCGGTTGTTCCTGCTCTGTTGATGATGCTTTAGGAAACAAGTTTTTCGTCAATACTTTCGATTCTTCAAATGCAGTAGTAACTCAAAGGAGTGCTACTGCATTTTTTATTGTTTTCATCCTGCATGCGGAGAATGCCAAATTGTCTGAACTATGATGGAACTGATGACCATGATGGGCTATGAATTTTCAGGTTTCATTAAGCGCCTGAATTGGAGCTTTGTATTTCCAAAATTAATCAACAGGCCAACTTGAAGATTATAGGCTTCCAAATAATTTATAGCTTGAGCCAGGTGGACATCTTCCAGTTCCTTGATTGCTTTGATTTCCACCATAATTTTTCCGCAAACAAGGAAATCAACTCGCCTGCTCCCGATTTCAAAATCTTTGTATTGTAATGATATCTGTTGTTCTCTCAAATGATCAATGCCTTGCAGATTCATTTCAATAGAGAGTGCTCTCTGATAAATAACCTCCTGAAATCCATTTCCCAATTGATTGTGTACCTCCATTGCACACCCGATTATTTTGGCTGTTAATGCACTATACTGATATTCTTCCTTGATCATTTTAAAGCATTAAAGTGAAAATTGATTGCACTATTCTGGTGAACGAGAATGATCAGACCTTTTGATTCTGAAGAGAGGATTAATATAGGAATGCCTATATAAAGTACATCTTTATCAGGATGCAGTCAAGTTTCAAATGATATTGGAATGAATATTACAAAATCATCAAAGTCTATCCTGTCCATCATACCCATCATAGTTCAAGAAAAAATTTCTGAACTGTGATGGAGCTGATGACTATGATGGGTTATGATCATTTACCTGGTTTGCCTGATTGGCATTGACACATTTGAAGAAATACTTTGAACCAAATAGCCGGAAGAATTTTTTCTTACCCATCATAGTCTATCCAGTTTATTATACATATCAAAGTTCAAGACAAATGATTCTGAACTATGATGGAGCTGATGACGATGATGAGCTTTGATCCCGTAAGGTCCGTGATCTTATATCCTGCTCATCTTCCCAGGCGAGGCAATATAATCAGATCGGATGATCTCACGAATACCTTCGATGTAAGGAG
>JARQTN010000176.1 GCA_029976695.1 Lewinellaceae bacterium | reverse complement strand
AAGCTGTAATCGATCCGTGCTTCCCCTTTGACCAGTAATGAATCGGCCGGAATCAGCTCGCTATTCCTGAGGAGCACCATATCCCCTTCTTCAAGCTTGTCGAGCGTGACTTGCTTTTCAACACCGTTTTTCCTGACCGTGCATGCGATCGGGAAATAGGACTTGAAATCCCGGTCAAATGAGATCCGGGCATACGTTTTTTGCTGGAACCATTTTCCGATCAGCAAAAAGAAGATCAGTCCCGCCAGGCTGTCCAGGTAGCCTGCACCGGTATGGGTCAGGATCTCATATGCGCTGCGTGAAAACAGGGCCAGGATGCCCAGGGATACCGGTACATCGATATTCAGGTGCTTCTGCTTCAGCCCCTGCCAGGCGGAACGGAGGTAATCCTGGCCGCTGTAGAGGATCACCGGCAGGATCAGCAGCAGGTTGATGTACCCGAATACGATATTGAACGCCCGGTCCGGCTCGTTGCTGAGCCCCAGATATTCCGGAAAGCTCAGAAGCATGATATTGCCGAAGGCGAATCCCGCCAGCCCGAGCTTATAATAAAGGGATTTTTCGACAACAGGCTTCTTCTCTTCCTCCAGTGCATTCAGCTGGATATGCGGGGCATACCCGATGGATGCCAGTGTTTCCACGACCTGCCGGAGACTGGTTTTCGCCGGGTCAAAGGTGACCTGTGATTCCTTCTTGAGGAAATTGACACGCGACTGGATGATCCCATCATTCAGCAGGTGCAGCTTTTCCAGGAGCCAAAGGCAGGAAGAGCAATGGATCTGGGGCAGGTAGAATGTTGCCCTGTACTGGTTTTCATCCGCATAATCGATGAGCCGTTCGATTGTTTCAGGGTCATCCAGGAAGGCATATTCCGGGAGTGATTTCCGCTTCTGTGAAATGCCCGCAAACTGGTTCATGTCGTAATACTGGCACAGCCCGTTCTCGTCCAGGATGGAATACACGATCTTGCAACCTTCGCAGCAGAAGTATTTATCCTCGATAGAGATCTCGCGATCCGGGCAGGGCTCGCCGCAGTGGAAGCACTCCGGAAGTGCCGCCGCATCACTCACTTGTTGCTTTTCGACCGTTTCATTCATCGCTCAAAAATCTGGATGCCCGGTATTGCACTGGTTGACCATTGTCAATTTGCGCAAAGAGAACCATTAAAGGTTATCCGAACTGAATTGTACATGATATCTTTGTGACGGGATTCTTTTCCGGCCCGAAAGATAACAGTTTATGAAAAGAAATATCGGTATCTCAGATCGAATCATCCGTTTTGTCGCCTTCGACCTTTTGATTGGTGCTTCCTTCATGGGATTCGAAGTCCCGATGTGGGTGGCAACAGTTTCTTTCATCATCGGCATGTCGCTTATCTTTACGGTCATCACCGGGTATTCAGCACTGTACCATATCCTCGGCATCTCGACAAGGGATGCGGACATGAAAAACCCGGAAGAAAATCCGTAATCCGGAGCTGAGTGCCTTCACAGGAGTTTCATTTCCTGAATATGAACTGATGGATACACAACAGAAAAACATTGTCCTGAAATCCCTTGCCGGAAGATTGCGCAAGTCTGCCGGTGAGATCATATCCGCCAACCAGGAGGATGTAGATGCCTATGCGGGAGGTGACGAGGCGATGTACGACCGGCTGAAAGTGAATGAGGCCAAAGTGGAAGGGATGGTACAGGCGGTTGAGGATGCCATGAAGCTAGCCGATCCTGTTGGGAAAGTGCTTTATGCATACCATCCTGAAAACGGTCTGCGCATCGAAAACAGGACGGTGCCCTTTGGCCGGATCCTCATTATCTACGAATCCAGGCCAGATGTGACCATCGAGGCGGCCGTGACTGCTTTCAAGGCTGGCAACCGGATCCTGCTAAAGGGAGGAAAGGAAGCGCGAAACACAAACCTCGTGCTTACGGAACTTTGGCATCAAGCGCTCCGGGAGCACGGACTTGATCCCGGTATCGTCTCGTATTTGGACATGACACGTGCTGAAACCCAAGAGATGATCCGTGAAAACTCCTGCCGGGCTGACCTGATCATCCCGCGGGGAGGTGATGCACTGATCGAATTTGTCCAGACCCATTCATCCGTGCCGGTCATTGTGAGTGGCAGGGGCAATAATTTCCTGTTTGTCGACCGGTCGGCTGATCCGGAAATGGCAATCAGGCTGATCCTCAACGGAAAGAGCCGGATCAGCGTGTGCAACGCGCTGGACAAAGTGATCATCCATGAAGGGCTGCCAAACCTCGGTGAATTCCTCGATCAACTTGTACATGCATTGAAGGCTGCCCATCTCCTTGTATTGGGTAATCAGTCCGTTTGCCATCTCTGCCCTTCTGTGTACGAGATGGATGATGAGGATATCCTGTATGAAGAATTCCTGTCGGCAAAGATCATGTTGTCCCTGGCACCCGGAATTGGGCCGGCCATGGATATGATCAATACCTATTCCGGCGGGCATTCCGCAACGATTGTTACAGAGGATGCCGATTCGGCCACCTGCTTTATGGATGAGGTGGATTGTGCCGCCGTATACCACAATGCCTCCACACGGTTTACGGATGGCGGGCAGTTCGGGTTCGGTGCCGAGATGGCGATCAGCACGCAAAAACTGCATTTCAGGGGACCGGTCGGCATCGGTCAACTTGTTACAAACAAATGGTTCGTATACGGAACCGGGCAAACCAGGGATTGACATGGAGAAAAAGCAATTGCTCATCCTGAAAATCGGCACCTCTACCCTCACGTCAGGGACGGACAGGATCTCCTATGCGAAGATCGAGGATATTGCCCGGCAAATCATCCTGCTGCGGGAAACCTACCAGGTCATCATTGTTTCCTCCGGGGCGATCGCGACCGCGCGCCAGTTTGTGGACATCCGGGGGAATGCACTGGAAGTGGATTCCAAACAGGCCCTGTCAGCCATCGGCCAGCCGAAACTCATGTCCATCTTCGATGAAGTCTTCAGCAGTTTCGGGCTTTCAGTCGCGCAATGCCTGTTGGTATACAGGGATTTCGAGAGCGAAAACGCGAAGACCAATATCCGGAACACACTTGGAAAACTCCTTGAACTGGGGTATACACCTGTGGTCAACGAGAATGATACGGTTTCTGCCGATGAGATCATCTTCGGGGACAATGACAAACTGTCCGCCCTGGTTGCCACCATCATGGATGCTGACCTGCTGGTCCTTGCCTCGGACATCAACGGGCTGTATGACAGGAACCCCCACAAGTCTGACCAGGCAAAGCTGATCGAATTCGTCGCGGATGTGGATACTGTACAGCAGTACATCGAGGATGGCGAATCTGCTTTGGGTACCGGGGGCATGACCACAAAACTCCAGGCCGCGGGGATCTGCCTGGCGCATGGCATCGAAATGTGGATCCTGAACGGATGGAAGGCGAATTTCCTGGCAGATGCCATCGGGGGAAGGTCTGCATTCACCAGGTTTTCCAGCAAAGGTTAGAGTAACCTTCAGCTGTCAATCCGGCAAAAACGGCAGGACTTCAAGCGCCAGTTCCTCGTAACTTTCATAGGCCCCCATGTGAAACTTCCTTCTTTGAGCATTGATCACCAGGGTGGCCGGCAGGGCGCCGTACCAGGAACTGTCGATCTTTTCTGTCCAGGCCGAGTAGTTCTCATCGGCCAGCAGGACAACTTCAGCATCGATCTGGTGCTTTTCAATAAACCGGGCAACCCGTTTCTCC
>JARQTN010000175.1 GCA_029976695.1 Lewinellaceae bacterium | reverse complement strand
CCGGCTATCCTTTCTTACCCCTTGTCAGCGAATCCTGGTACGCCTTCAGCTTTTTCCACTCCCCTTTCGAGGCCATTGTCGCCTGCCGGGGCCAGGTCTGCGGATCGTGGATATGGTGCCTCGGGCCAATCTTCTCGACAGTCTGCTGGAGCGTCTGCTGTGACGCATCAGCCACTTTTGACCAGGTTTCGAGTCCGTTATCCCGAAAAAGGCTTGCCAGCTTCGGACCGATCCCCTCGATCAGGGTGAGGTCATCCTGTTTGATCCTTTTTCCGAATACCTGCGATGCATCCTGGATCACATCGGCACCACGGTACACTTTTGGTTTATTTTTCGATCCCTTTGGACGGCCGCGCTTGCTCCGCGTTTTCTTTGCTGTTGTGGATGTTGCGGTTTCCGTTTTCTTCGGGCGGCCGCGCCGTTTTTTGGTTGTGGCTGTTTCAGCCTTTGCCGCTTCGGATTTCTTTGGGCGGCCACGCTTCCTTTTCGGTGCTTCTGCGGAGGTCTCTGAGGAGGCTGTTTCAGTTTTCTTCGGACGGCCGGGGCTCCGCCTTGCTTTTTTATTTGTCGACCCTTTCGGCCTGCCGCGCTTGCGCTTCGTTGTCTCGGTTGTGCCCTCAGCAGAAGCCGTTTCCGTTTTCTTCGGACGGCCCCTTTTCCGTTTAGGCGCTTCTACCGTTGTCTCGGTGGAAGCCGTTTCCGTTTTCTTCGGGCGGCCGCGCTTGCGTTTCGGAGATTCAACAGGTGTTTCAGCAGCAGGTGTCTCCGACTTTTTCGGACGGCCACGCTTGCGCTTCGGTGCCTCGGCAGTGGTTTCAGTCGATGCCGTTTCTGTTTTCTTCGGACGGCCGCGCTTGCGTTTCGGTGCTTCAGCTTTGGTCTCAGCTGCCGGGGTTCCCGTCTTCTTCGTGCGACCGCGCCTGGACCCGGGTGTTGCCTTGACCGGTGTATCTTCTGCAGGAACGATGGTCGTTGCGGTAGCGGTCTGTGCTGTTTTCAGTGCAAGCTCGAGCTTGTCGATCTCTTCCATCTGGTGCTTCAGCCGCTCCTCAAGTTTTGTGATCTCTTCCTTCATGCTGGAGGTTTCAGGATCATCATCCTGCTTCTCCTCCAGGGTGCGCATCCGTGTGATGACATTCGTATATTGGGCCGACTTCAGGTCAAAGTCTTTCTTTGACTTTTCAAGCTCCTCCGTCAAAGAAGCGTTTTCCGTCTCCAGCTGCCCGATCGCTCCCTCCTGGTCTTCCACTGACTTGCTCAGCCCGATGACCCGGGATTCCAGTTCATTCACTTTTCGCCTGAGCCATCCCCAGATCAGATACCCCAACAGGATGCCAAGCCCCAATGACCCGGCAATGATGAGTAATACTTCTGCTGTAGATGTGGCACAAGCGCCTTCAAAAATGCTTTCTTCAAACATATGTCTGTATTTATTGGATCAATTTTAATTCTACCCGTCGATTGCTTTTGCGTCCCTCGAATGTATTGTTGCTCCCCAGGGGCTCCAGTTCCCCCCTTGATTTCAGGATGACCTGTGATTCAGGCACACCTTTCTGGTCCACCAGGATATCCCTGATGGCACCCGCCCGCCACAACCCCAAATAATAATTCGATTCATTTGTCCCTTCAGAATCGGTGTGGCCCGTCAGCTGGATCTTTTCCCCGCTTGCTCTCACCCGTTCTGCTACCCTGGCCAGGTACTCGGTAATCGTTGGATTATCGAGCCTTTTGGTGGAGTTGAAAGGAAAATAGATCAGGACACGGTCATCGATCTCCTTGATAAATTCATTGTTGATGATCTTTCTGAAGACAAGTGCCTCGAACATCTTGTTTTTGACATCTCCCCTGATGTCTGCGAGTGTTGCCTTGAGTTTGATCCTGCTCGTATCCAGTTTTGAAAAGAAAACATCCCGCATGGCTACTGCGCGGGCAATGCCGAGATTGGGGTACGAGGTGGGGTTATCTTCATCCCGGAAATAGAGTCCGGTGATCTCGATCTGGTCCTGGTCGTTCAATAGCTGCACCAGCGAGTCCACGACCAGTTCAATATCCTGGTTTACGATCAAGGTCTGGTCGGACCAACGGAAAAGGATCGGGCGGTTATCCTCCTTTTCGATCTCCACAACCTCGGTATCTGCAACCGACATGCCCGATTCAGGGGTGCAGCATGTTTGCTTGATCGGACATGTATATCTCCACCACCAGAAAACAATCCACAAAACCAGAAACAAGCTATATATCGCGTACCTCATTTCGACTGTTTGTTTATTGAGGAAAGTTTTTCAGGAAAGAATGTATTAACATAAAATGTGAGATCCGAAAACGAACGGTCACATTTTTTATGATCATGGAGAACAGCCTTGGACCGACCAGTATGATTGTCATATCTCAAATATTCATTTCAGGTCCACGTATGAACGCATAGAGGCTCTCCATTCGGTTCAAATCTACGAATTCTGATAAAGAAAAAAGAATATCGCTTCTTCCAGCATAAAAAGCCTGTACACATGAAAAAAAAAATTTGCAGGTTAACGAAAATAAAAATAATTGCATCTGACTGCGGAACAAGTTAAATTTGTCACATACCTGTCCATATTCTTCTCCATAAATGCCTCTTGCCTGAATTCCTTTTAAGCGGAATGTTTTGCATTGTTTGTCAAAATATTCCAAATGCTGTTTATTCTTGAACATCCAAGGGAGATCCGCTTTTTTTATGCTGCGATCATTTTCCTTTCGGCATCAGCCTCCGGGCTGATCATGGATTGTCCCGGCTCGATTGCGATGGGATTATTGATCACCTCGGTCATTGCACTTGGCGCGTCATTGCAAAATCCACGGATTTTCCCCTGGCTGCTTTTTTTATTCATCTTTTTCATGGGTCTCACACTGGCGAGCAGGGCAGGGCAGACTGCACCTGAAATTGACCTTTCATTCAAATCAGGGTTTTCCGGAATTATCCTCGAGCCGGTGGAAATAAAAAATGGAAAAATACAGGCCATCACCAGGGTAATCAGGCTGACCGGAGATTCACCTGATTTTCTGCTGAATCAAAAAATCCTCCTCAAAATAAACGGAGATAAGATCCTTCCTTTTATCCGGGACACAATCTGTTTCAGTGGAAAAATCCGGTCTGTACCTGCGGCAAAAAATCCGGATACTTTTTGTCAAAAAAAATATTACCAGAACAAGGGGATTTATTATGCATCATATGCGCAGGAAAATGAAATATTCCTGAATTCATTTGCAGGATTCCATATCCTGAATTTTGCCGACCGCATCTCCCGAAAGCTGACAGGCAGAATAAATGCTATCATTCCGGACAGTTCTGCGGCATCATTTATCACGGCCATTTTCCTGGGTGACAAATCCGGTTTATCGCAGGAGGTCAAACAAGCCTTCAGTAAAACGGGGGCGGCACATGTCCTTGCAGTTTCGGGATTGCATGTCGGGATCATATTCGGCATTTTGGCATGGCTGATCGGCCTCCCGGGCAGAGGCAGTTTCATCAGAAGGATCCTGAAGTGCCTGGCAATCCTGGCATCGATCTGGATCTATGCCTGCATTACGGGCCTTTCCCCTTCCGTGCAGCGTGCAGCCTGTATGCTCAGTATTTACGTCATCGGGCGGACGGGAAACCGCCATGCACCAGCCCTCAATGTCGTTGGATTTGTCGCTTGCCTGGTTGTCGCCCTGAACCCGAAAATCGTGCTGCACATTGGTTTCCAGTTCAGCTTTGGAGCCATCCTGGGTATCCTGCTTTTTTACCAGCCGATCAAACGAATGATCTACATGCCTTTCGGTTGGCTTGCCAGTCTCTGGTCCATGTGCGCGGTGACCCTGGCAGCGCAGGTTTTCATCTTTCCGCTGAGCATCTACTATTTCAACCAGTTCCCCCTCCCCTTCCTGCTGGCAAGTATCGTGGCAATTCCCGTGACAGCATTTCTCCTTTCCGGCACGATGGCCGCATGCATCATTTCACTGATTTCTTTTCCTTTCGCCATCCTTGCAGGCCGGCTGCTGGCCATCCTGTACTCGATCCTTTTCAGTTTCCTTTCGTTCCTTGAAAAATGGCAGCCGGCATCATGGAGCACATTAAAAATGGATATTTCGCAAATGTTCCTCCTTTTTGGCTTGATTATTTTCCTTGTCTTATTCCTTGAAAAGAGAAAGAAATATCTCCTTGTATTAGCCGGATGCTTTCTGTTTCTATTTCACTGTGCCATCCGCATGGATATTGCGGAAAAATCGGGCCAGCGAAAATTCAGTATTTACCACCGGTACCAGGACTGTGTCCTTTCGATTATGGAAGGGCGAAAAATGTATTTTTTTGAAGGGGATAAAAATTCATGGACAGATCAATATCTGCTCAGTCCTCAGGTCGTTTCTTCAAGAATAAAAAAACTGAACAGGGAAAACCTGTTCGACCAGTACGTCACATACCCGGAATTCCTGAAATACGACGGACACTTCTTCTGGGATTCAATACACATTCTTATTGTCGATGATCGATTGAAGGTACACGAAAACCTTACTGAACTGTACCCTGCGGACCTGGTTGTTTTTGCACAACACGATCCTGCGATCCTGGAAAAAATAAATTGTAAAAAAGGAACTGTTGCCGTGATATGCGCTTCGATACCACCCTGGGACAGAGATGCACTTCGCGATGTTTGTGCAATTTACGGATTACCCGTGTATGACATTTCCATGGATGGAGCATTTTCCATGACGATACATAATGAATTAAATGATCAACTACATGAATGAGTTTACCTATTTTCCGAAAAAAGAAAGGATCTCCTGGATCCTGCTTGCCCTTTTCATCACAGCCGGAATTTGTTTGCCCAAATATCTTTTTCCGGAAGAAAAAATCAATGCAAAAATCAATTTTTCAAAAACCTGTATTGACTCGGCGATCGCAACAGTAGCTGAGGAAAAAATCCCATCACCAGAAAAGGTACGCAAACACAATTCTGAATTCCAGTCTCAAAATCAGGACCCGGAATTTATATTAAAACAACCTGTAAAGGTTTCGGATCAACGCGAAAAAAAACGTTTCCTATTTGATCCGAATAAAACGCCAGACGACTCCATCAGGATGATATTTTCCCGATATATCGCACAAAACCTGATTAAATACAGAAACAAAGGAGGGCACTTCAAGGACAAACAAGACCTGCTGCGCATATACGGAATGGATACGATATTGTTCAGGAAGATCGAGCCTTTCATCCGAATTCAGTCAGCCCGAATAAACAGATCAAACAGGATGGAGGCACGTTCCTTCCCGGATCCTGTCCCTGAAAAAACAAACCGGTCCATTGCGATCAATGATGCGGACACGACTCTGTTCAAGAGCCTGCCCGGCATCGGCAGCGTATTTGCCAGGCGGATCATTGCATTCCGTGATGCGCTGGGCGGTTTTTACAATGTGGACCAGGTCGCAGAAACATATGGATTGCCTACGGAGACATTCCGGAACATCCGGGACCGGTTGACAATCGGGAAGCAGCACAATCGGATCCGGGTGAATTCAGCAAGCCGGAAGGACCTTGCCGCACATCCCTATATCAGCTGGAAACAGGCCCGTGCGATCAGCCTCTATAGGGAGGCACATGGTCCGTTTGCGGATCGTCGGGACTTGCGAGACATCAAAGCACTTGATTCGGCATTTTTCGAAAAGATCATTCCATACCTGGATTTCGAGCCCGTTCATGGAATGACCGCAGACTCGATCAGTTCTTCCCGGGGTGGGCGGTAATCGCACTGTATTTTTGCACGAACTCGACCATATCGTCCACCATGGCCGGGCTACCCACAGCAATGGTGGACCGCTGGTGCAATTCATGCAATTCCGTATCCAGGATGCGCTGGAGCTGGCAGTTGACCGACTTGCCACCGGCCTGCTCCACGATCATGGACATGGGGTTGCATTCATACAGCAGCCGGAGTTTGCCCTGCGGGAATTTCCGCGTATTCGGGTAGAGGAAAATGCCGCCCTGGAACATGATCCGGTGAATGTCCGAAACCATGCTCCCGATATACCTGAGCCGGTAGTTCATGTCGGAGCAGTAGTCGATATAACGCCTCATCTCGACATCGAACTTCAGATAATACCCCTGGTTGACTGAATAGTAATTGCCCCGCTCCGGGATCTTGATATCCCGGTGGGAAAGGCAGAACTCCCCGATTGAAGGATCCAGTGTAAAGCCGTTTACACCACGACCGGTCGTGTACACCAGGATCGTGGAAGTCCCGTAAAGCACATAGCCGGCAGCAACGAGGGCATCGCCCTTCTGCAGGAAATCATCAGCGGTCACCTCCTCATTGAGGTCACCCTGTCTCCGGTAGATCCCGAAAATGGTGCCCACAGATACATTGACATCAATGTTTGAGGACCCGTCCAGCGGATCGAAGGCAACCAGGTATTTGGCTTCCTTGGATTCAATGCCCGGAAGGAGTACAATATCCTGATCCTCTTCGGAAGCAATGGCAGCACACTCGCCGCTGTTCTTCAGGCATTCGATCAGTTTCTCATTCGCATAGATATCGAGCTTCTGGACATCATCACCGGAGACATTTGAACTGCCCTCGACGCCCAGGATATTGACAAGGCCGGCTTTGTTCACCTCCCTGTTGATGATCTTCGCAGCTACCCCGATATCCCTGAGCAGGCTTGTCAGTTCGCCCGTCGCATATGGAAAATCTCGCTGCCGTTTGATAATGAATTCATCCAGTGTGATTATTCGGTCCATGATCAGATAGGTTGGTCAGGTTGGGCAAAGATAGGCAAGAGACAACTTCTATTCACTTTTATTGTTCGTATTTTCGTTTTCCAAAAGGATCCTGTTTGAAAAATCTACGCGTCCTCACCAAGTTCTTCATTCACTACAAGTGGCATTTCCTGTCGGGCATCGTCTTTGTCGCCGCGTCCAACTATTTCCGCGCGTGGCAGCCGCAGGTCATCAGGGAGGCGCTCGACCATGTGTTTGAACAGGTGAGGTTGTACCAGTCCGCGGACCAGGCCGGCAGGGATTTGATCATGAGCGAGATCGGCAGTTCACTACTCTATTTCGGTGGCATCGTGGTCATTCTTGCGCTTGTGATGGGGTTATTCATGTACCTCATGCGCCAGACGATCATCGTGATGAGCCGCCTGATCGAGTACGACATGCGGAAAGAGATCTTCAACCACTACCAGGCCCTTGACCTTTCCTTTTACCGGAAGCACAATACGGGTGACCTGATGGCCAGGATCAGCGAGGATGTGTCCAAGGTCCGGATGTTCCTCGGCCCGGCCGTACTCTATGGCATCAACCTGGTCACACTGTTCATCATGGTCATTTATTCCATGTTCCGTGTCAACGTGGAGCTCACGCTGTATACCCTGCTCCCGCTCCCCATCCTGTCCCTGTCGATCTACTGGGTGAGCAGCATTGTGCACAAGAAAAGCACCCTGATCCAGGCACAGCTTTCCACGATCAACAGCTCCGCACAGGAGGTCTATTCCGGGATCCGGGTGGTGAAATCCTACGTACAGGAAAACCGGTTCGTCCAGTTCTTTGACCAGGAGTGCAACGAATACAAGGAAAAATCGATGGACCTGGCCCGGGTCAATGCCATGTTCTTCCCCCTCATGCTGGTCCTGATCGGGGTCAGTACGATCATTGTGATCTACGTTGGCGGCCTGCAGGTTGCGCAGGGGAAGATCACGACCGGCAACATTGCAGAATTTGTGATTTATGTCAATATGCTGACCTGGCCGGTCACAGCCATCGGCTGGATTGCCTCGATCATCCAGCAGGCAGACGCGTCGCAGCGCAGGATCAACGAATTCATGGAAACCGAACCGGAGATCCATTCCGGGACCGGACTGGCGGGCACGCTGGACGGGGATATTGAATTCCGGGATGTTTCCTTCACCTATGCAGACACGGGGATCGAAGCCCTCCGCAATGTCAGCTTTCATATCTCCCCAGGTCAAAAAGTGGCGATCGTGGGGAAAACCGCATCAGGAAAGACGACGATCGCGGACCTGCTGACACGCATGTTTGATGTATCATCCGGAGAAATCCTCCTGGACGGCAAGGACATCAGGAACTTCCAGCTCCCCATGCTGCGCCGGAAGATCGGGTATGTGCCCCAGGATGTCTTCCTGTTTTCCGACACCATTGCAAACAATGTCCGGTTCGGATCGCCTGATGCACCCATAGAGAAAGTGCACGAATTTACCCGTTATGCGGCCATTTATGATGAACTGGCCGAGCTGCCGGATGGATTTGATACCCGGGTCGGGGAACGGGGCGTCACACTCTCGGGCGGACAGAAGCAGCGCATCTCCATTGCCCGTGCATTCATCAAGGATCCCGATATCGTCATCCTCGACGATGCCCTTTCAGCCGTCGACATGAAAACGGAACAGCGCATCCTGGGTTACCTGCGCGAAGCCCTGGCCAACCGGACCGCCCTGATCATCACCCACCGCATTTACAGCTCGCTGGACTTTGACCACATCCTGGTGCTGGACCACGGCACCATCATTGAAGCCGGCTCCCATGAGGAGCTCATGCAGTTGCAGGGCAGCTATTTCGAGATGTTCCAGCAGCAGCGCCTCGAGGACGAAAGGATCGGGATGTAAATTCTCCAGCCGGTGAAATGAAACAAAACCGGGTGCCCAGCCAGAGTAAATTCTTTTTTGTAATACTGAACAAATCTTTACTTTTGTTTTGTGTAAAATGAATCGTCCGGAGATTTTTTCCGGTTCGGTTATTTGTGAAATGTAATAAAAACGAGGCCAGTGGAAAACGAGTCAAACAAGAGAATTGATAGTGTATTCTCAACCAAGGTTCGTGCGGGAAAAAGAAGGACTTACTTCTTCGATGTCAGGCAAACCAAAGGAAACGACTACTACATCACCCTGACGGAAAGTACAAAACGCTACAATGGCGACGGCTATGAAAGGCACAAGCTTTTCCTCTACAAGGAGGATTTCAACCGCTTCATCGATTCCCTCCAGGAAACGATTGATTATGTAAAAACCGAACTCCTGCCGGAATACGATTACGACGAATTCACCAGGCGCCAGGAGGAATGGGAGGAGAAACGTGCAGCCGAGGACGCAGAGAATCACCAGGAAAACAAAACGGTATCACAAGCAGGTGATGAAAACACTGAGGAGGACACCGGGGCTGGTAAGGATGCGGCTGATGAGGATGGCGGGGAAGAAGCCGGCGTTGAGAATTCCCTGGACGGAGGGGATGACGACATCTCCTGGTAGTGAACACCTTTTCCTGAATTGAATAGATCAGAGAAATAAATAAAAAAGGCCCTGCGCAGTTTGCCGGGCCTTTTTTATTTCCGTCAACGACCTTTACCAGAGACGATCGGGATACTTGCCCGCCGCAATGAGTTTATTCAGCTTTTCCATGACAATGGGCTTGTCCTCCTGGTAGGTCACCCCGAACCATTCATCCTCTGAAGTCAGGACCTTAACTTTCCGCTCCCCTGACGTGATCAGTTCATCGACAATTGTCGGGATAAAGTATTCTGATTTGGGTTCGTCGATCCGTTCATTCAGGAAATGCCTGAAATGCGTTTCAAAGTAATCGAAATAACTCGGGTGGAACGCCCACATATTCATCGACACGATGGTTTCCGGTGTCAATTGCCTGCTGCCCGGTGTCTGGCCGGGATACGTGATCGTGCCGTCCGCTTTCCGTTCGATTTTCACAACCTCCTCCACGTTCTGCAGGTAACCGTCCGGGCTTGCCTCGCAAATCCCCCGGTTGACCGTACCATGGTCGGACAGCGTATTGTCCAGGTAGTACCCGACCACACCATACTCTTCCACCGGTGTTGGGGTTGTCAGGAAGTTGTACAGGGTGGCGTATGCATCGATCCCGTAATAGTCATCGGCATTGATCACGGCGAAAGGCTCATCGACCGCTTCCCGGGCCACCCAGACGGCATGCGCCGTGCCCCAGGGTTTTTCCCTTTCCGGCGGACAGGCGTACCCTTCCGGCAAGCGGTCAAGCTCCTGCATCACATAGGCCACTTCCACCTGCCCGTCAAATTTTCCGCTAAAGAAACGGACGAAATCATCCCTGAACCGTTCCCTGATCACGAATACGATCTTCCCGAACCCGGCCCTGATGGCATCATAGATCGAGTAATCAATGATCGCTTCGCCATTCGGTCCAAAATGGTCCATTTGCTTGAGCCCGCCATACCTGCTGCCCATTCCTGCAGCCAAAATGACCAATGCCGGTTTCTTTTCCATTTATTCTTTTTTTAGGTTTTTGTCCAATGCGCCCGACTTTGCGCTACCGTTACAACCCTCATTTGAGGAGGTTTTCGAATGAAGGATCCACCTCGGTGCCGAGCGATTTTGCGATCCGGACATTTTCCCGTGCCTCGGGGAGGTTCGAAAGCATGTAATAACACCTTGCCCGGTTCAGGTAATAAGTTCCATTTTCAGGCGAGATGCGGATCGCCAGGTTAAAATCATCCAGGGCCTCCTGATACCTTTTCAATTTGTTGAAATAGAGTACACCCCGGCTGTTGAGGATATCCGGTGAACCCGGGTTCAGTTCAAGCGCCTTGTTCAGCGCCGCTTCCGCCTCCTGTGCCCGGTTGAGACGTGTGAGTGCCTTCCCCATGTCCAGGAACGCTTGCCAGGAACCGGGTTTCAGCCGGGAAAAAAGCTCGGCGTCCTGGTATGCCTGCTGGTAGTTCTTCAACTGGTAGGCTGTCTTGCCCCTCCATTCGATGCCGGTCGAGAAATTTGCTTTCAGCTGGACGCCTTTGTCGATGTCTTCATAAGCCTGTGCATATTCCCCCAATTCAAAATAATGAAGCCCCCTGTTGGTCCATGCACGGTGGCTGTCCGGGTATTTTTCAAGGACATCATTCCAGAGCACCTCGCTGTCCTTCCAAACCATCGTACGCATAAAAGTCAGGCCGCTAAAGGCAACCAGCAAAATGGTAAACAAACCGGCCACACTGTTCTTCAGGACCGGTTTATCCTGTCTTTTCGTCCACTTGTCCAGCAACATCCCGACCAGGAAGGCGATCCCGATGTAAGGTACGTAGGTGTATCTTTCGGCCACCACAGCCGTCCCGACGGAAAGAAGCTGCAGTACAAGGGCGATCGTCACCAGGTAAAACAGGATCGAAAATGTCCACAGCCTTGACCTCCTGAATAAAACGATATAGATCAACAGCCCGGCAGCCAGGAATGGCGCAATATGATACAGGAGGCCTGGTCCCCCTGCCGGAAATGGATGCAGTGCGGACAGTGATGCCGGAATAAAAAACTTGACGATGTACCACAGGAACCCGAAACCGGCAAACTGGATGCGGTCAAGGTATGAGTACACGTCAAGCGATGCGATTGCCTTCTGGGACTGGATCTGGATGGCAATGATGCCAAAAGCAATGGACAGGAGAAAGTAGGGCACCTTCTCCAGGATGGCCCGCATATCGATCTTTCGTTGCCGGTAATAGTCAACCAGGAGCAGGACAACGGGAAACACGACTGCTGCCGGCTTGGAAAGCAGGGAAAGCAGGAATAGCACGCCGATCCAGATGAGCCGTTTCAGGCCACCTTTGTCCAGGTAGTCAAGGTACCCGATCATCCCAAGGAGAAAGAAAAGGGTATACAGCAGGTCCTTGCGCTCACTGACCCAGGCGACGGATTCCACATGCATGGGGTGAATGGCGAACACTGCAGCCGTGAACAGGGAAACCCAGTGGTTGCCCTTTGCCAGTTTCATGATCATCACGTACACCAGGACGATATTCACCAGGTGCAGGATGAGGCTTGTCGCGTGATACCCTGCAGGTTCCAACCCGAAAAGCTGGTAGTTTAATGCAAGGGACAGGATCGTGACCGGGTGGTAATTGGATACGACCGGTGTGGTGAAAATGGCTTTCAACCCTTCAGGTGAAAGTGAATGGAGGAGTTTATTGCTCGTCACATACAGGATGTCATCCCAGTTTGTAAACCCGTTGAGGAACATCGGTGAGAAAGCAACCACCGCTGCCACCAGGAGTGCGGCGACATGCCCCCATCGGTAAACGGGCCTGGAATTGACCGGTTTTTTCTTTCGCCGGGATGGATTTGATTTCCGGGATTTCGATTTTTTTCGCACAGTATCCGAGGCTTGGAATCCGGCCCGAAAATCAGATTTATTTATTGATTATCCAAAAACCGTCAGAATTTAATGACTTTTCGGACCTGCTGAACCGTGCTTCCCGTCAGGTGGACAAAATAGCTTCCTGCTGGCAGGTCGTCCAGGGGAACCAGCAGCCTGTGTGTGCCTGTACTGAAGCGCTGGCTGGCAATCACACGGAGTTCATGCCCCAGGTGGTCAAACAGGCTGATCCTGTAAGTACCCTGCGAAAGTCCGGCTTCGATCGTGAGCTGGCGGGTGACGGGGTTCGGAAATACCTTCAGGTCGGTAACGAGTTCAGCGTCATCAAAAACAGACGTGGTGGCACAGCCCGCGATCACCGGGAGGTGCTGCACGCCGTCAAAGAAGATCTCCTCAACCTGTTCCTGCGAAATGCCGAACCAGTCCATCAGCACACTGGCGTACACGGACCTGAAATCATACTGCATGGCCACCCCTTCCTGTGGCATGACCTCGTCACCGATCTCCGGGTTTTGCCCCAGGAAGCCCGGCTCGATGCAGGAACCGAAAAGGATCAGGGGCGCTGCCGTCCCATGATCGGTCCCGAAGCTGTCATTTGAGGCGATCTGGCGGCCAAACTCCGAAAATGTCATCCCCAGGACACGCTCGTCCACGCCCAGTTTTTCCAGGTCATCCTGGAAGGCATGGATCGCGTCGGATACCTGCTGCATCAGTTCGGCATGTTCGCCCAGGGTCGGGTCCGTGGCATCGGTTTGGTTGGCATGTGTATCGAACCCGCCGATGGTCACCACATATACATTGGTCTTCAAGCCGCCTGCGATCAGGAGGGCAACCGTCTTGAGCTGCTGGGCCAGCCTGTTGTTGCCTGGATAAAGCGTGGACAGGTTTGATCCCTTGTTCGCTGCTTCCGTGATGGTCTCGGCATAGGCATTCGTCTGCTTGATCGCCTCCAGCAGGAAAGCCAGTTCACTCCCGTAATTCGTGGGCGGGATACTGCCCGTCGCGCCTTCAGGCAGCGGCGAAAGGTT
The DNA here is from genome assembly GCA_029976695.1 of Lewinellaceae bacterium. GTDB lineage: Bacteria > Bacteroidota > Bacteroidia > Chitinophagales > Saprospiraceae > JARQTN01. The sequence goes on along the minus strand of JARQTN010000175.1, from coordinate 2,493 downwards.
GAACGGATCCGTCATGGCCAGGCTGAAATTGCTGCCCAGGCCCTGGCAGGTCTCCGACACGATGCTGCCGATCGTGAGGGCAAACGGGTCCGGGTGCTCCGGGTTTGGATAGTTGTCAGGATAATCCGGGTATTGCATCGAAAAATAGTCGCCCAGCCAGCCGGTCGTCTTGAATTCGTCCGCAGATGAGCCGGTGGTCCAGATATCCGTCGACCTGAAGTGCGAACGGTTCTGGTTTGGATACGCCACCCCGCGGATGACCCCCAGTCTGCCGTTGTCATAGACCTCCTTCAGGCCCTGCATATTCGGGTGAAAACCAATGCCATCCTCTACGAGGATGACCTTTGATTCCGGGATGAGGATATTGCTCCGCACTTTTGAAAGCTGGCTGTACCGCTCCAGGGGAATGATGGTGTTCAACCCGTCATTGCCCCCGTTAAGCTGGACCAGGACCAGGACCTTGTCTGACTGGCCCATCGGACCGGCAAGCATGTTCCGCGGGATCGCCCGCAAGCCAAAGCCATTCAGCATGAGGGGGATGGAAACGGAAGAGCCGGCTTTAAGAAAATCGCGACGTTTCATTTATCGTGTTTTGACTATTTCAAAAATTATTGCAAATGATACTCCGCAAAACTGAGCATGGTGCGCAGCATGACGCGCAGTTTCAGTTCCACAGCGGCCTTGATCACGGGGTTGCCGGGATCGTTGAGGTATGCTGAGTATTCAATGGTCCATTCTTCATCCGGCAATCCGGGGATCAGCACCTCCTTGAGAAAGTCGACCTGCCCGTCCGAGAGGCCCATTGGAAAAACAGGCTTTGCCAGGTCGCGGATCATGTCATTCGGGTTGAGCGGGTTCGGCAATTCGGCAATGAGGCCAAAAACATCGATCTGGAGCCTCTGCCCGCCCATGCCTAATCCGATCGTCGAAAAGACATCCGAGTAGCTGAGCCTGATCGGCAATGTGACACTGTTGATCCAGAGCCTGTTGTAATTGGGCTCCTGGTAAAATGCCTGCCAGCCTGCCACACTTGGCGGATTGAGCAATTCCATCTGGATGAGCGCAATGCCCTGATAAAACAAATACCAGTACCTGTATTTATCCAGGAGGTCCGGCGGTGTGAACAGGGAGAATTGACGGACCAGTGTGGCGACAAAGTCCGCTGGACTTTTGATCTGGCAGCCGATGCTGTTCTCGTCATAAAAATGCGCACTGGCCAAAAGAGCCTGCAGCGCCGGCTTGATCTCGTAGTCATTGTCCAGGATTACCTGGGCCAGTGGCTCGATCACGTTTTGTTCGATCGCTTCATCGATATGGTAATAGACAAACCAGCGGTAGAGATTGCGGGCCAGGAAACGGGCCGGCTTTCCGCTGTCAAAGATGATATCGATTAGCCGGGCATATTCAAGCTCATCACCGTTCTCGATCACGGCGTTTCCATAGTGGTGGGACAACTGCTTGGTGGACTTGTCGTGCCTGAAGGGACGGAAGATGGGTTGCGGCTCGCCGGGTTCCTGCGCATTGTTCGGCGCGCGCCAACCGGTCAGGACCTTTGATGCTGCAAGTACATCATCCTCCGTAAATGTAGAATAATCACCCGGTGCGACCAGGTTGCCCTTGCCCACCGTAAACAGTTCAAACAGCTCGCGCGCATAATTCTCATTGGGTGCCTGGGCCGAATTGTCGTGCCCGTTCAGGTACCGGAGCATGGCATGGTTGATCGTCATCTCTTTGGTCAGCGTGCGGAAATTGCCCAGCGCGTGTGTCCGCAGCAGTTGCAGGTACTGGTATTCAGCTCTTGGCAGCGAGGTGCCGGCAGTGACGAAATGATTGTGCCAGAAAAGGGTCATCTTTTCGTGGACCGTCATGCCCTTCTCCACAAGGAGGCCTGTAAACCAGGCACGGAGGGAGCGCCTGCGGTAGCCACGCTGCCCTTCAAGCAATGGCTTGTCGATCCAGGTTTCACCAATGGGTGTGTTCGGGTCCTGGGCAAAATCATAATTGATGGGGGGCGGATCCTCCGGCGGATCGGCTAATAGCTGACTGATGGCCTCTTCCATGCCCATTTCCTGGACGGCCTCGATATCCGGCTGTGTCGGCCCGAACACCGTGCGGAACAGCAGGTGTTTGGAAGCAGCCTCTGTCCAGGGCCCGGCATACGGATCGAGGGTCCCCGAGATCAGGACGGGCGGCGGCGGGGACGCAAGCTCGATGTGGTGATTTTCCTGTTTCTGAGTGCGTTTGTGCGCAGCAATGAATTCGGCAAATGTGAGTTCCATAAATTTTCAGCAGGTTATCGGATATGCGGTTTTGACGATATAAGCCGCAAAAGGTTTATTTGTACTCAAAATAATTCAGGGATTTTTTCATCCCTTTTTTCCGGAATACAAAATTTTCATCTGTGTTTCCCAATAAACACCATCCGAAGGTACATCTTTCCCGTGTGAAAAACTGTCGGGGATTTGATCAATTGACCGGGGAGGCGCCGGATGC
>JARQTN010000174.1:46350-51262 GCA_029976695.1 Lewinellaceae bacterium | reverse complement strand
AAACGCACCTGTCTTCATCTGGGTCGGTGGTGGTGCCTGGGCTTATGTCGATCGCAACAAGGAGATGGACCTTTGCCGGAAAATGGCGGAGAAAGGGATCATCATGGTATCGGTTGGCCACAGACTGAGTCCGGCATTGCTTGGCAAGGACAAGCGGTATGAAGGCGTTCAGCACCCCGCACATGTCACCGATCTTGCACATGCATTTTTATGGGTGCACGAAAACATATCAGAATACGGTGGCGATCCTCAAAACATCTTTGTCGGAGGATTTTCCTCCGGAGCTCAGCTTGCCACGCTTCTTGCATCTGATCAAAAGTATTTGGACCAGCTTGGACTTTCCACAAGCCATATCAGGGCGATCATTCCTGTAGGAGGCGGATATGACATTCCGCACTACCGGGATCTGTTAGCCGAATCGGACTCCGCTTACCTCGAAAATCATATTTACCCGGTTTTTGGCAGATCAGATGAGGACCAACTCGATGCTTCACCCATTTCATTTCTTGATCATTTCGAAACGCCCATGCTGATGATCTCCGAGCGCAGTACATATCCTTATTCCCGGGTCTTTGAAGAAGCCCTGAGTGAGCGGGGATACGAGAAATTCCAGGTACTCAATGTACATCAAGAAACGCACGCAAGCCTGTGGACAGCCCTAAGCAAGGAGGAAAACTGTATCTACAGGGACTTTATCGTAGATTATATCAGGAAGTCAGCCGTCAGGAAGTAATGGAAAGCTTGCAGGCTACTCATTCACATCAGCAGTGGCGTTGACATCACCTAACTTGATCGCCATAATCTCAAGTTCAACCGCAGGTTCGGCGATATCTTCAAGTGGAATTGCAACGGGATCGAATGTCCAGGATTGCCTGCCCGGAAACGAGGAATTAATGCCCAGCAACAACTTCTGGATCAACAACAGGTCGGTGCCCGTAATTTGCTCATTTCCAGACACATCGGCCGCAATCAGTTGATGTGATTCTGTAAATGGCTGGATATTCAGCAAATGCTTCTGGATCAGCAACAGGTCGATGGCTGTTACGCCGTTCGCCACTTTCGTGTTCTTTCTTGGTTTCAGGGTGATGGTCCCTTCCCTTGACACGACAGGCAGGGTAAATTGCCCGCTCGAGTCCGTGTAGATCTCTTTCGACATGGTGCCTTCAACCTTAATCAGGATGTTGCTGACAGGATTGCCCTTCGGGTCCTTCACCCTGCCACGGATGGTGTAGGTGTTTCCCAGCGCAGGATGCAGCATCCCATGTAGCGTATCCTGGCCTGTCTGGAGTGGGTCAAGCCAGTATCCGAGGATCTCATGCTCAAGTGAGCCACTTTCCCAGGATTTATGGACACGACCTGAATAGGCAAAATTCTCATCACAGTCTGCCCTGCCACCATGCAGCTGACCCACAACGAAACCACGTGTATCGATCAATGGCCCGCCTGAAGAACCACCCTCATGCGTCCCAAGGTCAAAAAAGGATTTCAAATGAAATTTCGCGGGCGTTGAAATCCCTTCATCCCAGAAAATATTGAAATTGAAAATCCTTGTTCGATCATAGTCGACCGAGATCTTTGCAATGTCTGCAGATGGATGGTGGATCAGAGCCACCGTATCGGGTTCATAATTGCCCCTCCGGTCCCAGCCATTCCAGTACACATCATACTCCACGGGTATCGTATCGATCAGCTCAAGGAGAAGAAAGTCCGAATCCTGTCCTTTCGCTCGCAAGACACAACCGGTCATGGATTCGAAAGCAGGTTCTGCAGCCGGGTCCATGCATGAATTCCCACGGTAACCAAAGTCAAACCTCCAATTTTCATACAGTGGTGTGAATGAGGATTGGCAATGATGCGCACTCAGGATGAACGGACGTGCGTCTTTTGCCGTATTGTTCATCAGCGTGCCGGTACACCATCCGATCCCTTCCTCCATGACCATCCGCATGCGGACGACGCCTTTTGCCGCAAGTTGCCATTCTGGTGCATCCACACAGCCAAGGTTCTCTTCACAATCAAGCGAACCCTGGAATCCCAGATCCCTGCTTCCGGACAATGCGGTTTCACGCACGTAGATCCGTTTTAAAATCCCAAAAACACTGCCTGAGGCGGGAAACGTCAGGATAAATCGCTTCCCTTGCATAAATTCCGTTACGTATGCCTTCTTTCCGGTCCGTGGATCTTCGTGGTGCACTTCTTCTCCTGTATCTGAATTCTTTATCTGGAGCCCTTTTACAGAAGAAAGCGAATCAAAATGGAAAGCGTAATCTGCGACATCGGGAAAAACAACCAGGATGCTGGTATTCGAAGACTTTTCAGAAGTCCCTTTCAGGGGGATCTTTACATCAACAGGGTATGCTTCGAGGGCGGGGGAAAATCGGTCCATCCAGCTTTGTACATTGCCGGAAGGCCAGTCAAGGCGAATTTCCGCTTCATACGGGTCATCACTTTCAAGGGCAGGTGAATGATCCACTTCGGCCTTGATCGCGACCTGGCCAATGAGGCAGGTTGACGAGACGAGGAAAAAAAGGAGTAAGAAGATTCTGTACTTCATGGAATCACTTGATCATACCGACAAATCAGCAGCAAAAGTAAGAAATCTGTATATGTTGACTCAAACAATGTACCAAAGTTTGGTCTCCGGATTGTTTATCTTGCTCCCTGACCATACAGGAATAAAATGATCCATAGAATCCTCCACATCATGCGCCTATTGATCATCGTCGCAGTGATACCGGCAGATCTCCCGGGCCAGGACCTCCTTCCCCCCCTGATCCCATGGAGCGGTGAAAGCGAAAGCCTGGCGGTTTCCCCGGGCCACCTGTGGGCCACTGTGGCAGAACAGACAGAATTTAAACGGACTGCCACATATGCAGAGACATATGCCTACCTTGAAAAACTGTGCGCCTCCTCCCCCATGCTTCAAATGATTGAGATCGGCGTGAGCGGCAACCTGTCCAGCATCCCGATGGTCATTGCATCATCCGAACAGGCTTTCGAACCCCGGTTAGTCAGAGAATCCGGCAAATTTACGCTCCTTGTCCAGGCGTGCATTCATGCTGGCGAGGTGGATGGGAAAGATGCCGGGATGATGCTTCTGAGGGATATCGCGATGGACGGAAAGGAGGGACTTCTTGATCAGGTCAATTTCCTTTTCATCCCGATCCTGAATCCTGACGGGCATGAACGCGCATCAAAGTACAACCGGGCCAACCAGCGTGGACCGGAAAATATGGGCTGGCGGACCAACGCTCAAAACCTGAACCTCAACCGGGACTACACAAAACTGGACACCCGGGAAATCCGGGCCGCACTCAATGTCATCCGGGCGTACGCCCCCGACCTGTATCTAGATATCCACGTCACGGATGGTGCGGATTACCAGTATGACATTACGTATGGTTTTATTGGTGCACACGGGTATTCACCTTCCATCTCCCATTGGTTGCAGCACAAATTCAGGCCCGATGTTGACGAGGGCCTCCGCGAAAACGGGCATATTCCGGGTCCTCTACTATTTTCCATTGGCGGGGGTAATTTTGAAAGGGGGAACATTGACTACATGTTCGGCCCCAATTTTTCACATGCATGGGGCGATCTCTGCCACCTGCCGACCATCCTTGTGGAGAACCACTCACTGAAACCCTACAGGCAGCGTGTCCTTGGCACTTATGTCCTGCTTGAAGAAACGTTGAAAATTCTGGCATTACATGGAAAAACACTGGAGGATGCCATGGCTGAAGACCGGCATACGCAAAGGGATAGCCTACCCGTTCGCTGGGATGTCCCCCAATTTGCACAAGCCAATGCGGATGTCTCTGGAATGAATGCAATGCCCCCGGATTCCATGCTTCTGCTGGGGGTGGTGTCTTCATCTGAATTTTCAGACATTTCCAAATCGGAATATATCAAGTGGCTTGGGCAACCGGAGGAAAAAATGATCCCTTATTTTGCTTCGGACAAGGTGACAATGCGCATACCGAAAGCAAGGACCTATTTCATCCCTCCTGCATGGACTGAAGTGATCGACCGGCTGAAAGCACATGGTTTGGAAATTGAGTTCCTGGAAGAGGAAACAACTCGAGAAGTCACCATGTACCGGATCAGGGAAGCAAAGCCCAGTGATCGCATATTTGAAGGAAGGGTCAAGATAGTAGGAAAGGTAGTACCTGAAACTCATGTCACCACATTTCCCAAGGGGACAGCGGTCGTCGATACATCCCAGCCCCTTGGAGACCTGGCTTGCTATCTCCTTGAACCCGAGGCGGGAGAATCCCTGTTTCAGTGGGGCTTTTTCAATGCCATCCTCAGCCGAACGGAGTATATGGAAAGCTATGTCCTGGAACCGCTCATTGCAAAGATGCTGGTGGAGGATCCGTTGTTAAAAGAGGCATATACCCGTAAAATGGAAACGGACAGTACTTTTGCGCAAAGCCCGCGCATGATCCGGAACTGGTTTTATGAGCAATCGTCATATTTCGACAACCGCTATTTACTCTACCCTGTCGGCATGGTCAGATAGGACTAGTCAGTGGTCCGGGGACGGTTTCTTTCGTTCCTGCTTAAGTGCACTCCTTCTGGACTTCTCTTCAAGGCGTTTTTGGTCAGCGCTTTTCGGCACACGTGTTTTTTTCCTTTTTTTCTCTTTTCTGGAAGCGAGATCTATCATATCCTGCAACCTTGCCAGTGCTTCCGACCTGTTCTTCAACTGGCTTCGGTGGTTTGTGGCCTGGATGGTGACCACAAATGAAGAAGAGATGCGGGAATCCCTCATTTTCATTAATCTGTTCTTAACCTCTTCAGGAAGTGTCGAAGCCTGGATATCGAACCTGAGCAGGATACCCGTCTCAACTTTGTTGGCGTGCTGGCCTCCCGGACCGGAAGACCTGACAGGGGTGAATGTGCATTCAGC
>JARQTN010000174.1:42112-46250 GCA_029976695.1 Lewinellaceae bacterium | reverse complement strand
GCCTCCAGCGCTTCCAGCCCCAGGTTGAAATGATCGTTGTTATTGATAATGATATCTGCCTCTTCACGGAATGGTTCTATAAATGAGCGGTATGCCGGCAGAACGTGGGCTTCATACCGGTAAAGCACATCTTCAAGTGGATAATTCCGCTCCACCCTGTCCCGGAGGATCCGTCTTTTCAGTTTCCGGACGTCATCGGCATGGATATATACTTTCAGATCCATCTGGTTGCGGATCTCCTCGAAATAAAAGATGAACAGACCCTCCACAATGATCACCGGTGCCGGCTTAAAGGTGAGCAGTCTCGCCTCTGCTTTTTCATTATTATAGGTGTACTCCCTCCTCGAAATCGTTTCCCCTGTTTTCAGCCTGGCGATATCCTCGGCAAACGCTTTGGAGTCGATGGAAGTGGGGAGGTCAAAATTCTTGTATCCCTGGCGATCTGTGAGTTGCTGGTCCCTGGGGAGGTAATAGTCATCCTGCGAAATGATGCACAATTCTTCCGAAGAAAAGCGTTTTCGCATCTCGCGGATGAAGCTTGTCTTTCCGGAACCACTTCCGCCTGTGATCCCGACTATGAACGGCATTTTCTGATTCATCAGTGATCTTTTTCTGCACAAGTCGCAGCAAATGGGGATTATTCCATATTTTCCGGCCTGTTCTGATTTCGAAAATAGTGATTTGATTAAATAATCGTCAATGAGTCTGGTTGAAATTCTACTCCGAGCCATCCTGGGAATGGTCGCGCTGCTCGGTATTTGCTATATACTGAGTCGCAAACGCAGATCCATCGACTGGAGGATGGTCGGCATCGGGATCGGGCTCCAATTCATTCTTGCGATCCTGATCCTCAAGGTTCCGGGTGCAAGCGAGGTCTTTGACTGGATTGCAGACAAGTTTGTCCTCCTGCTCAGCTTTTCAGACCAGGGGGCAGAATTCCTGTTTGGTACCCTGATCACGGATACGAATACGTTCGGTTATATTTTTGCATTCCGCGTATTGCCTACGATCGTTTTCTTTTCGGCAATCTCTGCCATCCTCTACTATTTTGGTATCCTCCAGTTGGTCGTCAAAGGCATGGCCTGGGGCATGATCCGGACCATGCGCCTTTCCGGGCCTGAAAGCCTTGCGGCGGCCGCGAATGTCTTTATCGGGCAAACCGAAGCCCCCCTGATCGTCAAGCCATACCTTGAAAATATGTCCAGGTCCGAAATGATGTGCCTGATGACAGGCGGGATGGCAACCATCGCAGGAGGTGTCTTTGCTGCCTATATCGGATTCCTCGGTGGGGACAGCCTTGAAATGCAGCAGTATTTTGCCAAACACCTCCTGACCGCTTCAATTATTTCTGCGCCGGCAGCGATTGTGGCTGCCAAAATGCTCATCCCTGAAACAGAGATCAAGGACGTGGAAAAACAGCTGGAGATGGCTGAAGACCCGGCAAATAACCTGCTGGATGCCATTTCAAGGGGTACGACAGACGGTCTCAAACTCGCGGTGAATGTCGGCGTCATGCTGCTTGTTTTCACCGCGCTGGTCTACCTTGTCAACCAGGGGCTGGCGGGCAGTATCGGTAAAATCGGGGGACTGAATGAATGGGTCGCGGAATCAACTGAAGGGAGGTTTGAGGGCTTTACGTTCACTTACGTCCTTGGCCTTCTGTTCGCCCCGGTCGCATGGATCCTGGGGACACCCTCTGAAGATATCCTGCTGGTCGGGCAGCTGTTAGGCCAGAAAACCGTCATCAATGAATTCTTTGCCTATGCAGAACTCAATACGCTGCGCGAAGCCGGGCAGGCAATGAATCCAAGATCATTGCTGATTTCGACATATGCACTTTGCGGGTTTGCCAATTTTGCTTCCATCGGGATCCAGATCGGTGGCATCGGGGCCATTGCACCGGGTCAGCGGAAAACGCTTACTGAGCTTGGGATCTATGCCCTCATCGGCGGCACCGTAGCCTCTTTCCTCACGGCAGTCATTGCCTCAGTCCTCATATAAGGAAACGAAGGATGCAGGCAGAAAAAGTGACCGGGCGTTTAAGCCGACTGAATGCAAAATTGACGAACCTGCATCGTCACATCCTTGGATTTCCTGTTGAAGCACAGACGTACCAGCCCGGCAAGGGGATATGGTCCCCGCTCCAGGTCTGCAAGCATTTGCAACTGAGCGAGTCGCTTTCCCTTGAGAACCTTGAATACAACCTTGGCCGGCTCGAAACCCGGCCAAATGCAAACCTGAAAAGCGGTTTCAACCTTTTCCTGATGAAAATGGCTCTCATATCCCCGCTCAAATACAAGGCTCCCGCAAAAGTGACACATGAAGGGTCTTCTACAGGCCTTGATGCAGGGGCGGTATTCCGGGAGTGGTTTGAATGCCGTGAAAAACTTGAAAAGCGTTTTACATCCTGTCCACCTGGGGCCTTTTCAAAACAGGTGTTCAAACATCCCTATGCAGGGTACCTGACCGCGTACCAGATGCTCAGGTTCTTTGAGTACCATTTTGACCACCATGCCAGGCAAATCACGAGCAGGCTCCAGGATTGGTCCAAAACTCAAATGGAATAATTATCTTCTACGACAATCAATTCACCGATCGGGCCGGCCGATGCAGTCATCAAGGAAAATCCGATCCGGAAAAAATAAATAAAACTGAAAACAATCCGATATGACCAAAAGGAGAAATTTTATCCGGCAGACAATTGGCCTTGGTGCCTCCCTCCCGCTGCTCGGAAGTTTGATTCGGCAAATGGCACTTTCTCATTCGGGGAATGGGGTGATCCCCACAATCATGTGCAGCCGTGGACGAGGATGGGGTGAAAAAGTGCTGCTTCCGGCCTGGCAGAAATACCAGGAAACGGGGAGCATCCTGGATGCCGTGGAAACCGGTTCAAACGTCGTCGAACTGGACCCGGAGGACACTTCCGTCGGGTATGGGGGACTGCCGAATGAACTGGGCGTGGTCCAACTCGACGCCTCGATCATGTATGGCCCTACGCATAATTGCGGTTCAGTGGCCAGCCTAGAGAAAATCAAAACCCCGTGCTCCGTGGCAAGGCTTGTCATGGAACGGACCGACCACGTGATGCTGGTGGGCCCCGGTGCCCTGGCATTTGCCAAAATGCACGGGTTCAGGGAAGAAAACCTGTTGACGGACAGAGCCAGGAGGATCTGGCTGAGGTGGAAGGAAAACCTCAGCAGCAACGATGATTATTTACCGCCTGAAGACGGGAATTATGGGTTAAAGAAGCGACCCGGGGGGACGATCAATGTCCTCGGTGTGGATGCCAATGGCGACATCGCCGGGATTACGACCACCAGCGGCCTGTTCGGGAAGATCCCGGGACGCATCGGGGACTCCCCCATTATCGGAGCGGGACTCTATTTGGACAATGAAGTAGGTGCAGCCGGCGGAACCGGCCGTGGGGAGGAAGTGATCCGCACATGTGCGAGTTTCCTCGTCATTGAGAAAATGCGTTCGGGCATGACTCCCCAAAAAGCCTGTGAAGCAGCCATCAAGCGGATCATTGATATCAATGGTGGCCTGGACCGGGTAGACTTCAACGATAAAATGGTGGCCATCAGCAAGGATGGCGAGGTCGGTTGTGCGTCGATCATGGGGTCGAAAGACGGACCGCCTGAAGCTTGTTACATCAACGAATCAGGCATTCATGTGAAGGCTGGCAGGTATTACAAGGAATGGTCCTAAAGTGACGGGGTGACGGATGCGGACGAAGAGAATGGGTCATCAGCTGCGGGAGGGGAGGATCGGTTGAACTTCTGGCATGTCGTAAGTTTACGACATACGCTATTGAAACCCATTTATTGACAACTACCTCAATTGTACCTGAGTATGACGTAAGTTTACAACATGCATCGTTGCATCCGATTTGAGTGATCTTACCCCAGCAGGCAAGGGCATAACGTATGTTTACGACATACAAAAGAGGATCCAGTCGGTCCATTCCCATGGCTTGCAAAACCCACCATGACGTAAGTTTACGACTTACACCATTGGAAACCTGCTGATCACATTCTGTATCGAAAAATGATGGACCATAACGTATGTTTACAACATACAAATGAGGATCCAGTCGGTCCATTCCCATGGCTTGCAAAACCCACCATGACGTAAGTTT
>JARQTN010000174.1:38314-42012 GCA_029976695.1 Lewinellaceae bacterium | reverse complement strand
CACCATGACGTAAGTTTACGACTTACACCATTGGAAACCTGCTGATCACATTCTGCATCGAAAAATGATGGGGCATAACGTATGTTTACGACATACAAAAGAGGATCCCGTCGGTCCATTCCCATGGCTTGCAAAACCTACCATGACGTAAGTTTACGACTTACACTATTGGAAACCTGCTGATCACATGCTGCATCGAAAAATGATGGACCATAACGTATGTTTACGACATACAAAAGAGGATCCAGTCGGTCCATTCCCATGGCTTGTAAAACCCACCATGACGTAAGTTTACGACTTACACCCAGGAAAGGCATTCCACCACCTCCCCCATCACTTGATACATCCACTCCCGCCCGCTCCCCTGGGGGTGTACAAACCGAACATATCAACCCTGAAAGGCATCATGTACCGGCCTTCCACTACCCTGAAAGAATCGATTATGTTGCGATGGTTGGCTTGTTTTTCGATTCACCTGACGCCAAATCAATGCATGACTTCGACCACAATAGCCTGTATCTCCTTCTCGAAAGTGAGAGACAATTACTGGCCTGGTTCCTGAAAATCAATGGAAAAGAATATTGCTTTATCCAGCGATATTTCATAAATTAAAGGATTGACTAATTAACCTCCCTGCACTATGCTTAATGAAGAAGTACGCCGCATTATGACCAAAGACCCGATTGTGGTCCACCCGGAAGATTCCATCCAGACACTGTTTGAAAAAATGGAGAAATTCAGGCTGCAGCAAATGCCGGTCGTAGATGACCAAAATCACTTCCTTGGCCTTGTGACGACTTATGATCTCTGGCGAACCACTACAGGTCCGAAGGACGATAAGAAAGTCGAGGAAGTCATGGCCACCAAAGTGATCAAGATCATGCCAAAAGACAAGGTCGGCACCGCTGCAGAGCTCTTCATGGACAAACGCTTTAAAACACTGCCAGTGGTGAACCTCCGGAATGAACTGAAAGGGGTTGTCACAGCTTTCGATGTGATTCGCCATATCCTGAAAAAGGAATATCCCCATGCGATCCTGTATAGCGATGTCATAAATGCAACAGAGGGGTAACCAATTTCTGGTATTCCTTGCTATCATCAGCTTCTTTTCCGGATCTGGATGCCAATCATTCAGGTTGGTCCAGAAGCCTGTCCGGTTTGACAACACAAGGACGGCACTTTCCCTCGAATACATGGATATCCATCACGGCCTGGTGCAACAGGCACCGGTCATTGACCCTCGGATGATTGTCATCCATTATACCGTTATCCCAACAATGGAAGAGGCATTTGAAGTTTTTGACAGGACAATCATTCCGGAATCAAGGGAAATGATCAGGTCGGCAGGAAGGCTCAATGTCTCGGCCCACTATCTGGTGGACAGGGATGGCACCATATATCAAATGCTGCCGGATACGATCTTTGCCCGGCACGTGATCGGGCTGAATTATTGTGCCATCGGAATAGAGAATGTCGGGAACGGGGATACACTGCCACTCACCAAACAGCAACTCAAAGCAAACGCAAGGCTCATCAGGAAACTGGCTGGAAAACATGAAATCACCTACCTGATCGGGCATTCTGAATACCAGTCATTTATCGGGCATCCGTTATGGAAAGAATCCGATCCTGATTACCTTACAATGAAATCAGATCCGGGTGATGAATTCATGATGATGCTCCGAAAAAAGGTCAAGCCACTAAAACTGAAAGGCCCGCCAAAAACATAACATATGACATTTTCAACGTGCGTAAGATGCTTTTTCTTCTCACTTGTGCTTCTCGTTTCTTTAACAGGTACAGCACAACTCACCCTGTCGGAGCTTTTCACCAACCATATGGTCATGCAACGGGACCAGCCTGCCGTAATCTGGGGCTGGAGCAAACCGGGAGCAAAGGTCACAGGTACATTTGAAAAGGAAACCGTCAAGACGAAAGCAGGCAAGGATGGACGCTGGAAACTGATGTTCAAGCCACGCCCCGCTGGCGGCCCTCACTTGATCATCGTGTCGGATGCGAAAGAAAAGGTGGTGCTCAGTGATATCTACATGGGGGATGTGTGGATCTGCTCAGGTCAATCCAACATGGAATGGACAGTGGAGAATGTATCGGTCAGTGAAGATCCGATCATTCAACAAGCGGATGACACCATGATCCGGCATTTTAAAGTTTCCAGATCAATATCAGAAATGCCCGATGAAATGATCGAAGGCGGTCCCTGGGAGGTCACTTCACCCCAAACAGTCGGGCAGTTTACGGCAGTTGGTTATCACTTCGCGCGCCATCTGAGATCTTCCGAGGGGATTCCGATCGGTCTTCTAAATACCTCCTGGGGTGGAAGCAGGATCGAACCCTGGATGAGCAAGGAAGCACTTGAAAAACTGGGTGAGCCTTGCAATGCGCAAGAAATCCTGAACACGATGCGTCAAAGAGCTGTGGAACAGGAAAAGGAACTAAAGCGGATGTTTCCCTACCTCTCTGAAAATGATGCAGGGTTCGAGGGTTCTATCCCCATTTGGGCAGCCGGGGATCTTGTCCTGGATGACTGGGTAGAGATTAACCCGTCAAAATTGTGGGAAGCCAACGGGTTTGAAAATATCGATGGGATAGGATGGTACCGCACACAATTCAACCTGACGCCTGAACAGGTGAATGAAGGCATCACACTGCACCTGGGGAAAATTGATGACTCCGATATAACCTGGGTCAATGGCGTCAAAGTAGGGAGCATGGAAATGAAATATGCGACTAACAGGATCTATCAAGTACCGCCAGAGGCACTGAAAACAGGGCAAAACTCACTCACGGTGCGGTGTGAGGATACAGGGGGCGGAGGTGGCATGTATGGAGACAGGGATTCACTTTATTTCCAGAGCGGGGATATTATCCAGAAGCTCTCAAATGACTGGTTCTTCAAACTGGGTGCCGTAAAAGCCTATTCAAATACACTGCCCGTCAACCAGGTCCCTACCCTGCTCTACAATAAAATGATCCATCCAATCCTTGATTTCCCGATAAAGGGAGTCATCTGGTACCAGGGAGAATCAAATGCGAATACGCGGGAAGATGCGCTCAACTACGCGCTGTTGTTCAGGGAAATGATCAGGGACTGGAGAGCCCGGTGGAATATTGGTCCATTTCCTTTCCTCTTTGTTCAACTGGCCAACTTCATGGATACCGATGAATTGCCCGCTGAAAGCAACTGGGCAATCCTCAGGGAGTCACAAACGAAAGCCCTTTCTCTTGAGCATACGGGCCAGGCGGTCATTATTGACATCGGGGAGGCAGATGATATCCACCCAAAAAACAAGCTTGATGTCGGTTTTCGACTGGGGCTTGCAGCCGATAAGATTGCCTATGGAAAAGAATTGGTTTACTCCGGCCCCGTATATCAAGATCATGCCACGGAACGGAATATGGTATTCCTCTCCTTCTACCATATTGGCCCGGGTCTTGTCAACAAATCAGCAGGGGAACATGTCGGCGGATTTGCTATTGCAGGAAAGGACAAAAAATTCAAATGGGCAAATGCGGTGATCGTGGGTGACCAGGTGATGGTCTGGCATAACGAAATTGAGCATCCAAAACAGTTGCGCTATGCCTGGGGGAATAATCCAGAAAATGCGAGCCTGTACAATGGATCAGGATTACCTGCATGCCCTTTCCGGGTGGACATTAAGTAGACTGGATCACGTCAT
>JARQTN010000174.1:0-38214 GCA_029976695.1 Lewinellaceae bacterium | reverse complement strand
TGTGTCATGCATGTGTACGAACTCAGTTTGCACGCCAAGTCTCTTCATGCGTTCAAGAATCCTTTTTCCTTCCTCATCATTGCCTACTGCTGAATACATGGCTGCACTGTGTCCCATTTTGGTGAGGTGGGCAGCGACATTGAATGGAGCCCCGCCAAGATGGTAGGTCCCTTCCACAACATCCCAGAGTACTTCTCCAACAGCCAATGCATGCAGTTTCTCTCCCATCACGATGAAAATAGAAATTCTCCGGGATTTTTGTAGTCCTTCATCGGCAATTGGATCATCTCGGGGTCAATCCTGGAGGTCCAGGAGGCCATCCGGGATGTCTATGATGACGGAACGGGCGGAATGATCAACTTCGATGATCAACTCAACGTGAAGCGGGAGCATGACTTCACGGTCCTGATGGGAAACGATTGCCATTGACTGCTGCGGGTAGGATTCGACTCTTTCGATCGTGCCGATCCTTTTTTGGTCAGTGGAGAATACGGTGAAACCAGCTGCCCAGGCAAAATCCTGATCTATGCCTTCTGCTTTCACCTGTGGCACTTCGCTGGAGGGCAGGAGCATATCTGTCGGCGCGATCTCAGCGGCTGACTCGGGATCGTGCACCGCTTCGAGCAATATGATCCATGGGTCCTCCTGTTGAATACTTTCTACAAAGAATGGGACGATCGATCCTTTCAGGTCAAGAAAAACAAATTCAGCGGAAAGGAAAGGATCCCGGAAATCACTGTGGATGTCCACTACAAGTGCACCCTCCAGGCCGTGTGTTTTCAGCACACGGCCAATTTTCGTGAACGCCGTGATCGTTGTTTTCCGCATCCGAGAATCATCTAATTGTGATCGACAAGCACTTGTCTCAGTTTAAAGCCTTTTTCTGCTTTTTCATCCCACTCCTGGCCGGCACAGAGGGAAGGATCACCAAGCCGGATGCAGCGTGAGTCCAGGATTTCCATTTCCTTATACACAAGGCCAAGATCACGCACATATGTCTCGCGGACGTTTCTCAGGTATAATGGATCTTCGTCGTTGGATGCCTGGGAAACAACCATCAGGTTTGGTTCTTCAAATTCGAAAGTCCCGACCATTCCGCTCGAATCATATGCGAGCACCTTCGAATCCCAGTAGTTATATGCCTCAAGTGTCTCACTTCCAATGGGTACTTCAACTTGTGGATTGATATAGGATGTCATCCTCCAGCGCTGGTTTATACCCAGCGGGAACTTCAATACCTGGAACCGCAAATTCCCTTCCTTGCGAATCGCTTCAAACTGGTTCTTTCCTGCTGTAAACAGGTTGACCAGGAGCCACGGATCGGTGATGGACCGCCTCCATCGCCGCTCCACAAGATAAATGGTATCTCCGGCACCGTCTATTTTCCTCTCACCAATCGTCTCACGGATATAACTGGATAGTGTATCGGTTTTGTTGCCGAAGCCGGCATCATCGAAAATGATGGAATCCACCCTGTATTCGAGAAATTTTCCGGGTTCAAGGGGATAATACCCATCGCCGATATCTTCCGGGAAATGCATGCCTTCTTTCACGCAAGAGAAATACCCCGCTCCCAATAGGGCCACCAAGAATAATATGGCTAAACGATTCTTCAATCTTTCCTGCTTTTGAAAATGATCCCGCCGCCGATGACATCATCTCCCTCATAAAACACGGCGCTTTGACCGGGCGCCACACCTTTTACATTTGCCTGGAATTCGACACGCAATTGATCTTCCTCATTGTACAGTGCACTTAGTGTGCCACGATCCCTGTACCTCACTTTGGCAATGGCTTCCATTCCATCTTTGAAGACGGGGTATTTCATGGCATTCAGTTTATAGACGTGCATCTGGTTTCGCACAAGGTCTTCCACCTTTCCGAGGACAACAGTGTTCGTTTCAGGCTGAATATCCGTTACATACCGTGGTTCACCAAACGCAAGACCCAGTCCCCGGCGCTGACCGATGGTAAAAAACGGGTACCCTTCATGGTTGCCTAAAAAATTCCCTTCGGGATCCACAAACACGCCATTTGCCACCTCGTCTTCAAGTCCGTCAACACGTCTTTTCAGGAACCCCCGATAATCATTGTCGGGCACAAAGCAGATCTCGTAACTTTCCCCTTTCTTGGCCAGGTCCGTATACCCCCAGTCATGGGCCATTTGCCTGACTTCGGGTTTTGTCAAGTCCCCGAGTGGAAACTTCGTCCTTGCCATGCACTCCTGGCTCAGGCCCCACAAGACGTAGGACTGGTCCTTGTTGAGGTCGCGGGCTTTTGAGATGAAGTACCGCCCGTTTTCGCGTTTGATCCGGGCATAGTGACCGGTAGCAATAAACGCACATCCCAATGCATCAGCCCGTTTTAAAAGGGCTTCCCATTTGATGTGTGTATTGCAAAGAATGCACGGGTTCGGAGTGCGCCCTGCGATATATTCCTCGACAAAATTGTCGATTACATAATCACCAAATTCATCCCGGATATCGATAATGAAGTGATGAAAGCCACGATCGACAGCGACCTGGCGCGCATCATTGATCGAATCGAGGCTGCAGCAACCGGTCTCTTTCTTCGTGCCACCACTATTGGCATAATCCCAGGTTTTCATGGTAATGCCCACAACCTCATAACCCTCTTCGTGAAGGAGCATGGCTGTCACCGTGCTGTCAATACCGCCGCTCATGGCGACCAGGACCTTTCCTTTTTTACTCATTTGATAATCAGATAACCTCTGCAAAGGTATAAAAACAGCATGGGAGCAACATTCGTTCGATTGTTTCAAAAATTTAAAAAGCAAGGCTATGGAGTTCCCGAAAGAACTTCTATTTTAAGTGACCAGATCTGACTAACGAATCAACCGCCTTTATGCGTATCCTTTTTGTAAGTGCCGAGTGTTATCCTGCAGCAAAAGTTGGAGGTTTGGCCGACGTTGTGGGAGCACTGCCCAAATACCTCCGGGAACACCATGTCCCCTGTGACGTCATCATGCCCAAATATTACAATGACTGGATCCTTGGCCAGGAAGTCGAAAATGTCTACCACGCAGGATTTCACCTGGGATGGGATTATGTCCCTTTTACGGTGCAGCGGGCCATAAACAGCGGACTCGGATACGACCTTTACTTCATCGATCTCCCGGGCCTGTTTGACAGGCCGGGTGTATATGCAGATCCGTTTGGCGGCTATTACGGGGATGAAATGTACAGGAACATCAGTTTCCAGCGGGCTGTCCTGGATTACCTGGTCGGGATCCAGAATCCATACGACATCATCCACTGCCATGACCATCATACGGGCCTCATCCCGTTCTTTATGTCGCATGGTCTTGCTTATCGAAGCCTTGCACAGACACCATCCGTTTTCACGATTCACAATGGCGGATACCAGGGCATCTTTGGTTGGGATGCACAATACCTGCTACCTGCGTACAAATCAGAGTTTGCCGGTTTATTGGACTGGGCAGGGCGGATCAACAGCCTGGGCAGTGCCGTCAGGAGTTCATGGCACTGGACATCCGTCTCCAATTCGTATATCGACGAGCTGACACATGACGGATTTGGACTCACATGGATCTATAATGAAGAAAGGTGGAAGGCAACTGGCATTGTAAACGGGATCGATACGGAAGCCTGGGATCCCAAATCAGACCCGCTTCTTTCGTTTCCCCTGAAACGCAGCATTGCTAAATTCAAGTCGCAAAATAAAAACTCTGTCTGCGCACAACTCGACCTCAACCCTGAGCTGCCCCTGCACATTTTTATCGGCCGCATGGTCTATGACAAGGGGGTGGATTTTCTGCTTGACCTTTTTTATCACTACCTGTCCGGACGAAAGGACATCCAGGTCATTATTTTGGGTTCAGGCTTGAATATGCTGGAGGACCGTACCCGGGGCCTCCAGCACATGTTCCCCGACCACGTACGTGCCATGATCATGTATAACGAGCAATTTGCCCACCATCTTTATGCCGGGGCGGATTTTATCTGGATGCCATCAAGGTTTGAACCGTGTGGCCTCAACCAGATGTATGCAATGTCCTACGGCACAGTGCCCGTTGTCAGGGCCACTGGCGGGCTTCGTGATACCGTTCTTCCGTACAGGGGAGAGACGGGCAATGGATTCCTGATCCAGGACCTCCAGCTTGAACAGGGATTTGCCGCCCTTGACGGTTGCAACCACCTGTACTGGAACAATGAAGAAATGAATGCACTCAGGGAAAGGAATATGAAGATTGATTTTTCCTGGGAGAATTCTGCCAATAAATACATTCACATATATCAAAACTTGTTGAACCGATGAAACCACAAAATAAAAAGGTCGTATGTATGATATTAGGTGGTGGGGCGGGAACACGGCTCTATCCGCTGACTGCCATGAGATCCAAACCCGCTGTGCCGATCGGAGGAAAATACCGTCTGATCGATATCCCCATCTCAAACTGTATTACTTCCGGCTACTCCCGGATTTTTGTGCTGACCCAATTCAATTCTGCATCACTCAACCGGCATATCAAGAACACCTACCAGTTTGACCACTTTACGGAAAGCTTTGTAGACATCCTCGCGGCAGAACTGACACCTTCAAACAAAAGCTGGTTTCAGGGCACCGCTGATGCGGTCCGACAGTCCATGCACCGCCTGAGTAATTATGAATATGAGTACGTTCTGATCCTTTCCGGGGACCAGCTGTATCAGATGGATTATTCCAATATGATCAATGCGCATATCGAAAAAGGTGCTGATGTATCCATTGCCACGATCCCTGTGACAGACCGGGACGCCACCGCCTTTGGGATCATGAAAGTGGACAATGACCGAAACATCAACCATTTCATTGAAAAACCATCGCTCGACGTCCTCGGGGACTGGAAATCGGATGTGCCTGAGGAATATACCGCCCAGGGCAAGCACTATCTCGCCTCAATGGGCATCTACCTGTTCAACAAGGACTTGCTCATCAAAATGTTTGAAGCACATCCCGAGGAGCACGATTTCGGAAAACAGATCATACCCGCATCGATAATTTCGGAAAAAAGCAAGGTCGTCAGTTTCTTCTACGATGGCTATTGGGAGGACATTGGAACGATCAGGTCATTTTTTGAAGCGAACCTGGACCTTACGCAGCCGGTTCCGAGATTCAATCTGTATGTTGAAGACCATCCCATCTATACCAGATCCCGCCAGCTGCCGCCATCAAAAATCATTGGCACCCGGTGTGACAGGGCTTCCATCGCAGGAGGTGGTGTGATCAATGCAGAAGAGATCGTGGAAAGTGTGATCGGTTTACGCAGCCGCATCGACAAGGGGACACGCATTTACCAGTCTATCGTGATGGGAAAAGACAACTACCAGGACGTCGCGATGCTGCGATCGCATGGGGAGATCCCGATGGGGATCGGGGAAAATTGCTTTATCAAAAATGCGATCATCGATATCAATTGCAAGATCGGCAATGACGTGAAAATCGTGGGCGACATCTCCCTGGATGACGTTGAAACTGATCAGTATTGTATCGTGGACGGGATTGTTGTATTGAAAAAAGGAGCCATCATTGATGACGGAACTCAGATCGGGAAGGTCGATTGATTTATATGGTTCTAAATCTCAGAAAGGTGTGATCTGAGTGTACACTTTTTGCCCAAATCGGGACGCAGATGGCAGAACAAACGAATTTCTGCTATTCATGTGGATTCCTTGCTTAATATGCCCGCTAATTCCGCTGGCCTGCGAGGAGGTAAAGGACGGCCATCCTGACTGCAACCCCGTTCTCGACCTGGTTCAGGATGATGGAATGGTCAGAATCTGCCACATCACTGGAGATCTCCACACCCCTGTTGATCGGTCCGGGGTGCATGATCACAATCTGGTGCGTCAGTTCGTCAAGGATAGATTTTTTCACTCCGAAGTAATGTGCGTATTCCCTGAGGGATGGGAAGTATTTGATGTCCTGCCGCTCTAACTGGATCCGGAGCACATTCGCGACATCACACCACTGGAGGCCTTTTTTCAGGTCATATTCAACCTCTACTCCGAGATGGGGCAAGTGCTTGGGAATCAGCGTGGGAGGGCCACATACTTTTACTTTGGCTCCAAGCTTCTGCAGGCAAAAAATATTGCTGAGGGCCACCCGCGAATGTTTGATATCACCGACGATCAGGATTTTCTTTTTGTCCAGGCTCCCGAGGCGCTCCCGTATCGAGTAGGCATCGAGCAATGCCTGGGTCGGATGCTCATGCGTCCCGTCCCCCGCATTGATGATATTGGCATCGATATGGTTCGAAAGAAACAGGTGGGCGCCCGGTGAAGGGTGGCGCATGACCACCATATCCACTTTCATGGAAAGGATATTGTTGACCGTATCCAGCAGCGTCTCCCCTTTTTTTACCGATGATGAAGAAGCACTGAAATTGACCACATCCGCACTCAGCCTTTTCTCGGCCAATTCAAAAGAGATGCGTGTTCGGGTGCTGTTCTCGAAGAATAGGTTGGCAATCGTGACATCCCTGAGCGAAGGAACTTTCTTGATCGGGCGATTGATCACTTCCTTGAATTGTTGAGCCGTTTCAAGGATTTTCTGGATATCTGCCGTCGTCAGGTATTTGATTCCAAGAACATGTTTTGTACTGAGCATCTCAACTAAGCTGGTTATCAGGTATTTGCCTTCTTGGGGTATAATTTGATCTTGTCGGTCCCGTCAATATCTTCCCATTCTACCTTGACATATGCTTCGTCCAGGGCATCCACGATCATGCCGGTATAATCACTCTGAATGGGCAGATGCCTGTTGAAACGCCTGTCGATCAGGGCGAGCAACTCCACTTTGCGCGGACGGCCATAATGGTTGATCGCGGTCAGGGCAGCCTGCACCGTACGCCCCGTATACAACACGTCGTCGATCAGAATGACATTCTTGTCTTCTACAAGGAATTCCATTTCCGTCGTACTCGCTTCCAGCGGGGTTTGCCTGATCCGGAAATCGTCCCGGTAAAAAGTGATGTCAAGTTTTCCGTAATTGAATTCGGGGTTTTTTACCATTGTCCGGAGTCTCTTCACGATCCGGTCAGCAAGGGGAATTCCCCTTGGCTGGATGCCGATGATACAGGTATGTTCAAACCTGGGATGATTCTCTACTAACTGGTGACAGAGGCGCTCGATCGTGAGTTTGAACTTTTCCGTGGTGAGTATCGTCCTTGCTCGAGCCATGATCCAAAGATAACAAGTTGATCGGAATGGAACTTATTTCTTCCAACCCTCTTTTAATGAAACTGTCAGGTTGAATACGGGCTTGCCGGGCTCACTGTTGTCATCCGCAGCATAATATCCCTTGCGCATGAACTGGTAGATCTCACCGGGCTTCGCATCCTTCAGGAATGGTTCTGCCTTGGCCTGTGTGTTCATCACAAGTGATGCACTGTTGAAAAACTCCAGGAATTCCTTTTGCTCGTCTTCAAGCGGGTTCTCCACGGTGAACAACCTGTCATATTCACGGATCACGGTGTCTACTGCATGTTCTTGGGAAACCCAGTGCAAAGTCCCCTTTGCCTTCACACCGCTGGTATCCGAGCCGCTCTTGCTGTCCGGATAGTAGGTACATAATATTTCTTCCAACTTCCCGGATTCCTGATTTTTCCGGAATTCTTCACAATGAATAATGTATCCTCCTTTCAGGCGTACATCCCGCCCCGGACCAAGCCTGAAGAACTTTTTCGGAGGATCTTCCATAAAATCATCCCGTTCAATATACAGGTGCCTTGTGAATGGCATTTCATGTACTCCCGTGCCCGGCTTTTCAGGGTTGTTTTCCATTTCACACATCTCAACCTTTCCTTCAGGATAGTTCTTGATCGTGAGCTTAACCGGGTTGAGCACGACCATCACCCTTGTGGACTCCCTGTTCAGGACATCCCGGACACACGACTCCAGCAACTGGATCTCAATGACATTGTCCCGTTTTGCAACACCAACTTTATCCGCAAAAACCCGAAGGGCCTCCGGGGGATAGCCCCTGCGCCGCATCCCGGCAATCGTCGGCATCCGCGGATCATCCCAGCCATCAACGTACCCTTCGTCCACGAGGAGCTTGAGCCTGCGTTTGCTTGTGATCATGTATGTCACATTCATCCGGGCAAATTCGATCTGGCGTGACGGGAAGATCTCGAGCTTTTCGATAAACCAGTCATACAACGGGCGGTGGTGCTTGAATTCAAGGGAACACAGGGAATGCGTGATCTCCTCTATCGAATCGCTTTGCCCATGTGCAAAATCGTACATCGGGTAAATGCACCAGTCATCACCTGTCCTGTGGTGATGTTCATGCTTGATCCGGTACATGACAGGATCGCGCATGTGCATATTCGGGGAACCCATATCAATCTTCGCCCGCAACACTTTTGAACCATCGGGAAACTCCCCGTTTTTCATCCCTTCAAAAAGGCGGAGATTCTCATCAACTGAACGCCCCCTGAAAGGGCTCTCCAGACCGGGCTCAGTGGGTGTCCCTTTCATTTGGGACATTTCTTCGGGTGTGGAGTCATCCACATAAGCAAGTCCTTTCCGGATCAGATCCTTGGCAAATGCATAGAGTTGGCCAAAATAATCCGAGGCGTAAAATTCTCGATCTTCCCAATCGTAGCCAAGCCAGTGGATATCGCGCTTGATACTCTCCACATATTCAGTATTCTCGGTCGTCGGATTTGTATCGTCAAATCGCAGGTTTGTCTTGCCACCGTATTTTGATGCCAATTCAAAATTGATGCAGATTGCCTTGACGTGGCCGATATGCAGATATCCGTTCGGTTCAGGAGGGAAACGCGTGTGCACGCGGCCTCCATGCTTGCCGTTTTCAATATCTTCCTCGATGATTTGCTCGATGAAATTGAGCGCTTTATATTTTTCCTCTTCCATAATACTTTGATTCAAGCTGATTACATGCGTTCCGGCATTTCGATACCCAGCAAACCCATGGCATCTTCCAGGACGCGTGCGATCAGCTGGATAAATTCGAGCCGGAAAGCACGTGCAGCATCCGTTTCCGCATTGAGGATCCGGTGCTCATGGTAATAACGATGGAATTCCTTTGCAAGCTGGTAACAATAGTTGGCGACCTGGGACGGGTCCAGTTGCCTGGCTGCATGGGCCACAACCTGGGCAAAAGAAGTCAGCTCGATGAGCAATTTCTTTTCGTCTCCATTGACTTTATATCCCGTGGCATCGGCGTTATCCATGGTTCCACCCTTCCGCAGAATGGACAGGATGCGCACATAGGCATTCTGGATATACGGCCCGGTCTGCCCCTGGAGGTCAACCGAGGCCTTCGGATCAAAGGTCATCCGTTTTTTTGGATCGATCTTGATCATAAAGAATTTCAGGGCTGCAAGACCAATTTTACGGGTGATCTCCTCCTTTTCTGCATCGGAAAGCCCTTCCACCTCCCCTCTTTCAGCAATTCCGAGTCTTGCTTCATTGATCACGTCAGCGATCAGGTCATCTGCATCAACAACCGTACCCTCCCTTGACTTCATGCGCCCGCCAGGCAGGTCGATCATCCCATACGACAGATGGTGGAGCCCCTCCGCATATGGAGCACCGAGCTTTTTCAAAATAGCGAACAGTGCCTGAAAATGATAATTCTGCTCATCCCCGACCACATAGATCATCTGGTCAGCGCCAGTCTCCTGGTACCTCAAATCTGCAGTGCCCAGATCCTGGGTCATATAAACAGATGTCCCGTCTGAACGGAGAAGGATCTTTTCATCCATCCCCTCATCTTCCAGGTTCACCCAGACTGATCCGTCCGCCTTCCTGTAGAAGACATTTTCTTTCAGGCCTTTTTCAATCAGGTCCTTGCCAAGGAGGTAGGTATCCGATTCGTAGTATAATGTATCAAAGGAAACACCCAATGCCTTGTATGTCACATCAAAACCTGCATACACCCAGTTGTTCATCTTTTCCCAGAGTGACCGGATTTCCTGGTCATCTGCTTCCCATTTCTTGAGCATTTCTCTCGCCTCTGCCCCTAACTGGCTTTCATTGTTGAAGTAGGTATTCTTGTATCGTTTGAAAAAGTCAGCCTCGCTTTCCCCATCCTCTTTCTCGGCTGTATACCGGGAAAGGCCTTCCGGTGTGGCTTGCCAACTTTCATATTCCTCCCGAAATGCTTGTTCAAAACGAACATACCAGTGACCGACAAAATGGTCTGACTTCATGCCCGCATCCTCAGGCGTCTGCCCCTGCGCAAACTTCTTCCATGCGAGCATGCTTTTGCAAATGGCAATCCCTCGGTCGTTGATGATCTGCGTCCTCGTTACAGCATACCCCATGGAATCATACAGGCATGCGCAGGACCAGCCCAATAAAATGTTGCGGATATGCCCCAGGTGCAGCGGCTTGTTCGTGTTTGGAGAGGAATACTCAATCATGATCTTCTTCCCTGTCGCAGGCTGTTTCCAGTAGTCAGGATACGCCTGCAGATAGTCCGTCTGCCTCAGCCAGTAAGCATCGGAAAGGCTCAGGTTCAGAAAGCCCTGGATACAGTTATACCCGGTAATTTCTTCCAAATATTTGACAAGCCACTCTCCAACTGCATTGCCGATTTCAGCCGGGCCCTTCCTGATCGCTTTGACGTAGGGAAAAATGACGACTGTATACTCGCCCTCAAATTCCTTTTTCGTCACATTTACAAGGACCTCATCAGCCTTTGCCTGATGTTGATACAATTCAGATAATGCCTGCTGTACTCCCTGTTGGATGATGTGGATAATGTCCATTCCTTGTCCGCTTTAAGCCGCCAAATTTATCATAAATCCTGCAGATTACGGAAAAAGCTGAAATAGCTTTGGCCGTATTTGCGCACCTCCTCGAAATTGGGATGCTGCTCAAAATTGAAATGCATATTGTGCTCAAGGATAAAGATCCCGCCAGGAAGCAGAAGACCCTGTGCAAAGACCAGTTCAGGTATTTTATCAATCGTTTTAAGCGGGTACGGAGGTCCTGCGAATATGTAATGGTAAGCTTGCTTTTCATTCCGGCAAAAATGAAATACGTCCGCCATGACGATCCTGAGGCAGTGCTGGATACCCAATTCCCTGGCCATCGAACGAACGAAAGCAGCAGCGGGACGGTGTTTGTCCACGTAGGTTGCATCCGTACACCCGCGGCTGATGCACTCGAAGCAATGGCTGCCGGTACCACCGAACAGGTCCAGGAACCTGATTTCTCGAAAGTCGAGCCTATTCTCCAGGATATTGTACAGGGCTTCCTTACTGAAGTCGGTAGTTGGCCGGGTCGGCCAATTCCTGGCCGGAGGGATAAACCGCCTGCCCTTGAATTTGCCCCCTATGATGCGCATCGTGAAATTGCGATCAGATCAAGATATTCATGTGTCTCTTCAGGCCATGATGTTTGCAACGGAAGTCTGGAAAGGAAAGCCGAAAACAGTTTGATAAAATCCGAATCTGCGAGGATTTCGGATCGGCGATGGCCGGACACCGACACTTTGAAATTTCCAGCTATCCAACCAAGATCTTCCAGCACTGCACTGATAAAATAAATCAGGTCAGGGACCTCAACGCAGCGGAACTGGTTATGGAAAACGACTTTCCCATCCTGCACCCCGATGATACATGCATACTGTCCGATTCCGTGTACATGGATCCGATTTTCACCGGCTTGAAATTCAGACGAGTAGCTGCCAAACCAATTGAGCAGCCCACCCATCACGTGCTGGTAAACCGGGGCATCGAAATACATCTCAACCTCGTGCTTAAAAGCTATCGGAATCGCGAAAATGCACACTGCACCCAAACCGGGAAGCTCCTGGACATGCACTGAATCCTTCGCTGCGAGATGGGTCATACCTCCCAGCATCCTGGCTGCGGCACGCTGCCGGAATTGAACCAGTGGCACAACCATATAAGGTACACCCAATAGCCCAATGCACTTCTGATCAAACGACTCAAAAAGCAGTGGGTTTTTGGCCATCAGGTCAGCCAGGAAGTCAAAGGGATCCTGAAAAAGGGCAAGCGGGGAATCCTGGAAATGCGTTTCGAGGTGTACCAGTTGATGCGAAGCGAACTCAATCGCATAAAAAAAACTATCCGCCCCTACGATGGCGGATAGTTTATATGCAGGAGATTCTAAGCCTTGAATTTCTGGTTCACGGTGCTTAAAAATCACTCCCAATTTCCTGATGTATTCGGCTTGCTCATGTCGCCAAATTTCAGACGCTTGTTCGGATCGTAGCGATTATCGTATTTCGCAAAGCTTGGGTCTGCGTAGCGTCCCATAAAAGTACGAATGGGTGTCCCCACTTCAACAACATGGACTTTTGTTTTCTGATAGATGATCGTATCTGCCTGGATATCGAAAGTGGCACCCTGACCAAAAGGCACATACCGCAGGGAATCCAGATTGATGCCCAATGCCATGACCGAGTCGAGCGCAGGCAGATAAGTCGTATCGTATACCAGGTCAGCCGGGTCGAAATTGGGATCATCCGGGTCACCGCTCACATTGATCACTTCAAAGTCATCATTCTTGAGTGAAGTCGCCAGGGAATCAAAACTATTGGCGAATTTACCATTGATGGTCCTGTAAAATTCCTGGCACGTACGGATATCCTTCAGCCTTTCCACGACAGCGTCTTCTCGTTTTGTTCTTTCTGCCTTAAATTCAATTGGTTCAAGGATATTGGCGTAGAGCAAATAGCCTAATGCAAGGATAGCAAGTATGAGCAGTACATTAATGACAACTTTCATAGAATGTAAAATTTCTGGTTTGTCGGTATCACAATAATAATATTTTAAATGCAATTCAATTGTTTTTCCATGCCGATTTTCACGAACTGCAATTTCAAATGTGCCGAATATCGCATCTTTGCGGCACGTGCCGCATTTTGATACTGGCACTTCATGAACGAGATGCCATCCGGCTCACTTTTGGTGTATGACAAAGCATAAAAACAACATTTTGATCCTTGCGATCGAATCCTCCTGCGATGACACTTCAGCAGCCGTCATGGTAGACGGTCGTGTCCGTTCGAACGAAGTTGCAACACAGGAGATGCATCGGGCTTTCGGCGGCGTGGTCCCCGAACTGGCATCCCGCGTGCACCAGGAGCACATCACGCTCGTCGTGGATGTGGCTTTGCGGCATGCAGGTGTACAGGCGAAGGATCTTACCGCAATTGCCTTTACGCGAGGCCCGGGCCTGATGGGCTCCCTGCTTGTGGGCATTTCATTTGCAAAGGGATTATCCATCGGCTTGGGAATTCCGCTCATCGGTGTAAACCACATGGAAGCCCACGTGCTTGCGCATTTCATTGACGAACCAAAGCCGGAATTTCCTTTTTTGTGCCTCACCGTTTCTGGCGGGCACACGGAGATCATCCTGGTCAACAGCCCGCTGGAGATGATCAGGTTAGGGAAAACACTAGACGATGCAGCCGGTGAAGCGTTTGATAAAACAGGCAAGATGCTTGGTTTGGAATACCCCGCAGGACCGATCATCGACCAATTGGCACAAAAGGGAGAACCCAGGTTTTCATTCCCAAAACCCCGCATCGATGGTCTCGACTTCAGCTTTAGCGGGCTGAAAACCTCCATCCTGTACTTCCTGCGTGACCGGGTGAATGAAAATCCGGAATTTATCGAAGAAAACCTGACCGACATTTGTACGAGTGTCCAGGAAACCATCACGGATATCCTGATCGAAAAGCTCGTCCAGGCCTCCGAAAAAACAGGTATCCGTGAGATCGCCATCGCCGGCGGGGTGTCTGCCAACAGGACCCTGCGGGAAAAAGTGACCGGGGCAAGTGCAAAGTATGGATGGAACAATTACATCCCGCGCCTTGAATATTGTACGGATAATGCCGCGATGATCGCGATGGCGGGCCATTTCAAATACCTCGCGGGACGTTTTACCTCGCTCGATGCTGTACCCGATGTACGCCTGGGGATCCCGGGGTAAATGTGGCGCTGTCACGGAGGTGCCGTGTACCCTTAACTGACTGACTATCTATCGATTGTTCGCAAACTCCCTGCAGAAAGATTTACACCCAACGATCGACCTGCGACCCTCTCTGGTAGAATTTTCAATAAAAATTGACGGACATGTGAATCTTTCTCCTCAAATTGGTCGTTGAACGAAAAAAAGATCGACATGTCCGAAAAGAGTGAACAATACAAAAATGCGGATGCAATTATCCGCAACCATATGATGTGGGCCATGGGCGCCGGGTTGATCCCCGTGCCGATCGCGGACTTTTTTGCCGTGAGCGCAATCCAGCTGGATATGATCCGCCAGATGTGCAAATTGTACGAAGTGGATTTTAAGGAAACGGAAGTTAAAGCAATCGTAACCAGCCTGACCAGCTCGGGTCTTGCCCGGTTGGGTGCCCGTGCGGCAGTCAAATTCATCCCGGGTGTTGGCTCCGTCCTGGGCGGCATTACCATGTCCGTGCTCTCCGGCGGTTCTACTTATGCGCTCGGTGAGGTATTCAAACAGCACTTCGACACAGGCGGCACATTCCTGGACTTTGACCTGGACAGGTTGAAAAAATTCTATGATGAAAAATTCGAGAAAGGCAAGAAGGTCGCCCAAAAGATGAAGCAGGACAGGGAGGAGAAAGAGAAGAAAATGGAGGACCTGAAAAATAACGATCCCGAAGCTTCTGTCCTGGAAAAAGTCAAGGAACTGGCTGAGCTCCGAAAAGAGGGACTGATCACGGCCGAGGAGTATGAGAGGATGAAGAAGAAGTTAATTGATTAATGATGGCTAATTAATGGTTAATGATGGTTTGAGTTGATATTTCCAATAGAATTCCGGATATTATCCTATACGCTGATAATCATAATTATTCTTTCAGAGTATAAATGGAACACACATGAGAAAAAACCTGATCCGGGAGAAGTCTTTTTCCTTCGCAATTGCCATTATTCAATGCTATAAATGGCTGACAACTACTCATCGGGAATATGTTCTGTCCAAACAACTACTTCGGTCAGGCACCAGTATCGGCGCCCTAATTCGAGAAGCAGAATATGCAGAAAGCAAGCCTGATTTTATTCACAAACTAGCTATCGCATTAAAAGAGGCCAATGAGACTCATTACTGGATAGAACTAATGTATCAGACCAAATATCTTGAAAATGAGAACTTTTCAAATTTGGAGAGTGAAATCGTTTCAATTAAAAAGATTCTCACATCAATCATCAATTCCTCTAAGAGTAAAATTAGGTAGCCATATTTCCAATACTAAAAGTCAAACCCGCCGTCATTAATTATTCATCATTAATTATTAATCGATCACCCCCTGTGTGCGCAGTAAACTCGGGCGCATACATGCACTGCAACGTGCTGATCCCGCTCGAAAAATCGCCGCGGTGAGCAATGCGGACAGCATACTCGATGACGAATTTTCCGCGCGGAAGGTGATCGATAAAGAAATGGGTGGCCAGGTCTTTGGTGCTTTGATAATACCCGAGCCCTCCTTGCCAGGAGTACCGGCTGATGACATCGATGGGCTCGAAACCGCTCGCACGCATATCCTTGAGGTGGAGGAATTCCATCTCCCGGTCTGACTCGAGGATGAGCCTGACGATGACCTTGTCACCGGGGGCAAGCCGGCCGGCTTCTTTCACAGGTAGCGAAACAGGTCCCCTGTCAGATTCCCTTTCCACAAAGAATTGCCGGGACAGTTTGACCGGCGTATCCTCAAAGAACGTGATCTTGTCCATGTCTTCGAAATATTGCCAGTATACGCCCCCCCAGGCCATGTGGTCATTCCTGTTTTTGATCTCGATTTTTGCCATCAAACCGGACACCTCAACACCTGCCCACTCCTTTTTCACATAGCCGGTACCGGGTTCGATCTCCGCCTCTTTGAAAGAAACCTTTTCTCCCCCGATCCTGATATCGGGCACCATCTCGCCTTCCAGCCATGAATCACCGTGTATCAGCAATGCATAAATCGCCGAAGCTGTCGACTTCGTAGTTTCCCATCTGTTGGTTTGTTTATTCCGGAGCAGCCACAGGCGCAATTCGTCAACAAAGTCATTGTCATCGGTGAGTTCCGAAAACAATTCGATCATCAGCGACTGCCGTTCGATCGGCATCTCGTACCAGAAGTATCCGGCATCAGACTTCCAGTATCTTCCGGTTTCGTCAGTCAGGATGGAACGCTCGCGGAGTGATTTCAGGATCTTTTGCGCGGTGTCAGGGTCACCCATATGATGGAGAGCCAGTGCCAGCAGTCCCTGCGTATACAATGGTTTCTTCAGCCAATAGTCCTTCGCCTGACCAAGGTAGTATGCGGTGATTTTGGAAAGTTCTCCTGACTTTTCAATATCAGGATAGAAGGAACGTGTATACAGGTAATGGCAGATGATGTTCCCAAGGTGATCGTCCTCAAATTTTGCTTCACCCTTTTCTACCCTTCGTTTCAGATCATTGTACACTTCGATGATCTGTGCATCGATATACCGAATTGCCCTACTTGTCATCTGACTGGTTTCTGGCCGGGTGTTCAGGTCGTTTACGCCCAATTTATCAAGGTGCCCGAATCCCTCCGCAATGTACTGCGTGATATACCAGTTGTCGCGTCCACCAGGAAACCATGGGAATCCTCCGTTCGCCAGTTGCATATTCGAGAGCTTTGAAACTGCCTGTGCATATTCATCGGCCATCCGGTTCATATCGAAAAGCAAGCCGATCTGCTTCTTTTGTGCTTCCTCGGAAAGGGCATCAAGCACCCAGGGAGTTTCCTCCAACAAGGCGGATTTCAATTCCTCGTTTTTCTGCAGGTTGCTCAGAAGTGCATCACTACCGGTATCACGCCAGCGCTGGTACACCTGTCTGACTGCCGGATACTTGTTCGCAATATGTGAAGCCAGTGAATTGGCATACAACCTGCTGAAGACCTGTTCCGAACACTCATGAGGATATTCCATCAGGTAGGGTAACGCCTGGACCGCATACCAGGCAGGGTTGCTCGTAAACTCAAGCGCATACTTATGGCTTTCCAAAGTATTACTTTTATCAATCAACTCTAACCTATTGAAATTAAATGCTTTGGATTCATTTGCTTTAATCGTTAACGGAATCGTTTCCGTGACCAGCATGCGGTTGCTTACGACGGGGATCACATCCTCTTCTCCATCAGAGAAAGAACCTGCATCTGCAACAATGCGGTACAGGACCGGCTGGATCCGGTCCATCGGGACATGGACTTCCCACAAATATGCACTGGATGCACCAGGTGCGACAGTGAATGGTTTCTGTTCACCGGCAATTTGAAAATCGGCATTGAGTACTTGCCTGGTGAAAAAGTCAAGGACCTGGAGGCTGATATGACCTGAAAGTGTATCGCCGCTCACATTGTTGATTTTCGCAGAAAAGAAGACCTTGTCACCCTGCCTGAAAAAGCGGGGCGCATTTGGGAACACCATCAGATCTTTTTGGGTGACGACTTCTTTTTGTGTCAATCCGATCTTCAGGTCTTTGGTATGGGCCAATCCCTGAAATTTCCAGCGGGTGAGGACTTCTTTCATCGTGAATTTTACCAGAACCTCCCCATTTTCATTTGTCATCAATCTCGGGAAAAAGAAAGCCGTCTCATCCAGTTCTGTGCGGACCCTGGCTGGTTGGGGTACTGTTGATTCTTCTTCAACAAATTGCTGCTCACTTACCTGGTTGTCCATTCCGGCGCTCTTACTCTGTGCATTCAACTCCCTCCCCTCACCAGGCGCAGGTGGCGGGGGTGCAGGGGCATCACTCCGAATCGCCGCTTCTTCTTCTATCATTGGTGCTGCTTCCAGAATATCTGAACGATAATAGAAGGTACGATTTGGAAAGTATCCAAACCAGTTCAGCTCCCTGTAGACCCTTGGGGGCGTGGAAACCCGTGATCCCGGAACCGGATGGATCACGGATCGTTGGGATGAAACGCCGAAGCCGATGGCACGGGCATATGAATTTCCGGAATACGCGGGCCACACGCTCATTCCCCACAAGTGCGGCCGGAAGGCATCCAGCGAAGCATCGTACATCGAGACAAGCATTTCAGCAGCCACTTTCTCCATGTCCGGCCCGCTGATCTTCAGAACCCACTCTTCCTCGTCACCCGGCTCCAGTTTATCCCGGAAAGTGCCGTAGGAAATGTGGAGACGCTTGTTGGACCAGGGCACATTGATCCTGCGCTGGGTGGAAAAGGCCCGGTTGTCCCTGATGTACGTATACCCCATGAGCATCCCGCCACGGTCTTCTTCTAATACTTTCACCAGACTTTCATGCACAGGATCTGCGCTTTCCCAGCTCCAGTCCAGCTCTTTATCCTGCCTGTCCGTGTATCTGAAGACATGGATCCCATTGCGAAAACCGGTACCCACCATATAGCTGACTACCTGGCCGGGTTCAGCCTGCACCGTATTGATCCAATCAATGCTGGAAAGCATCGCCGGAATATCGCCCTTCGGATCATAGATGACCACATACCTGTCAAGGGACATCATTTCACCCCCGGCATTCATGAAGCTGAAAGTAAATTTATAGGCACCGGCATCAAATCCGCCGCTGGAAAGATCCAGGGTATCCTTGCCTGTAATGTCAACATCATAGCTGCCGATCTTTCGCTCTACCGGCCAGTTCTCCATTTTTTCCAGTCCAGGATAGGCATAAGCGGGAAACCTGCTCCTGTAATCTTCATCATCCATGGATGGCAGGTCGGGCACTTCCCAGAAGCGTTCGCGCCAGGCAGTAGACGGCATACGCAATTTCTCGATCGTATATGAACCCCGGACCTCAGCATCTTTCCCGCTCAGGTTTTGTGCGTGGACGGCAATATCTTCAAGCGCTTTCACGGTTGATTTTTCATCCAGGGAGACATCCACGAAAAAGCTTTTCTGCCCGATGCGCATGGATTTTTCTGCTGAACGGGTTTCCCCTGAAATGTCCACCACATCGGCAAATATCTGGAAGGTATAATACAGGTCATCTTCCCCAGCCCTGGCCGCTTCCGGGAGGGCATCAAATTCTACCGTGAATTCACCCTTTTCATCCGTCTGCGATGTTCCGTATGTGATGATCATTCTTTCCTGGCTGCCGGGCCAGTACCTGGCATATCCATATCGCCAGAAGGGCAAATACCGAACCCGTTCGACGCGGTACCTCACCTCGGCCCCATCAACAGGCGTACCTGCATAGTTTTCAGCCTTCCCGGTCACTTCTACCCGGTCGCCCAGCTTCACCTGTTCCTCCACATCCTGAATACTGACCTCGAATTTTGGTCGTTTGTACTCCTCGACGGAGAAATAATGGCGCGTATTCCCGAAATCACAGGCAAGCTGCATCTGCCCGGTCAGGCCTGAAGACGGCACCTGGAAAGCCCCCTGGATCGTGCCGTATGCATTGGATGTTAAAGTGAGCGCACCTTTTTCCTGGCGGTTGACATCAAGAAACCTGACATTCACCGTCCTTTCAGGAACGATGCCCGGCATACCGCGTTCGTCCTTTCTCATCAGATAACCCTTGAAATAAACGGTTTGACCCGGACGATAAATGGCCCTGTCTGTGAAGAATTTCGTGGTTTGCTGCGGCTGGCGGAAACGGTTCTGGGCATACCGGGAAAAATATTCGTTCAGCATCAGGGTATCATTGCCCCTGATCAGTTCGAGCAGATAGGCGTTCCTCCTTCTCTCAAAATCCTGTTGATCCGGAATTTGGAACAATCCATCCCGATCGGAAATGGCCTGTCCGACCTTTTCGATCCTGTACGATCGACTGGAAGGATCATACTCCTGGATATAGAAATTCACATTCACTTCTTCCAGCGGCATGCCCGAACTCCTTTGCGTCACAAAGAAGTTCCCGCTCTGCCCCTGTGCAGTCATTTCGAAATATGCCAGTTCTGACACGTGGAACTGGTTATATGCCACGTGCCTGTCATTAAATGCAGGACTCGTTGATGTCACAAGTAGATACATTCCCTTGCCAGGGTTTTTGATCCCGATCTCGGTTTTGTGCATCTGGTAATCCCCCGTTTGTTCAAGTGAATACTCTGCCTCGGCAACCGGAATTATCTTGTTGATCTCACTTACAATTTCTTCCCTCCGCATTCTGTTGAAGGCGCGGATATCTTCATTTGTGATTTGAATCGTTTTCAGGTATAGCCGGTCCGTATTCTGAAAGGATATGAGTGCCAGTATCTCTTCGTCAGGCAGGATCACCTGTTCGACCTGCACTTCACATGAGGGCCTTTTGATTTGATCGATCAACCGTTTGCAGAACTGGCTCCCGTAGGCATCAGGCCAGACATCCACAGCCTTTTGGGCGATGTCCAGCGCTTCGGCGATTGCCCACCGATGCGTTGTATCCCCGTCAGCCTGATATTGCGCACCCAACTGATATTTCAATTCAGCACGCCGGTAATCAACTTCGGCTGACATTGGCGTACCATCAAATTCTATTGACAATCTCTCCAGCGCTTCCAGGTATAGCTCCGTTTTCATTGAATGGACAATGTGATCATACACGAGCCTGAGCCTTTTCAGATCGGCGTCCAGCAAGGCAGCCTTGTCCGGTTCATCCAGGTGAAAATCCATCACCTGTTGGAACAGCTCCAATGCCTTGATCAGTGCAGCATCTCTTTCTTCCGACGGAAAATCCATTCGGACAAAACTGGAAGCCGGACCGAAAGCATCCGGATCAGTAAGGACATATTTGTACACAGGCTCTGAAAGGAACGCCTGGTCGCGGGAGAAATAGTCTATCGCCCTGTGGGCCAGGATATCATACAGGGTTGGCCGCTGCCCATCTGCGGTACTGTCTCTGGTGAGGATCGAAGTCATGTCTGCTGCAGCCACATTCCTGATCCCGGGATGTTCAAGAGAAGCATGGTAGTGAAAGGCAATGGTATCCGTAAAGTGCTCGATATTCCACAACCTGATATCATCAGGAGGAGGGCCCGCTGACTGGATCCGTGCATTCAGCTCATACTGATGCTGTTCCAGGTATTTCTTGTAGATATCCGCAAGGATCGAATGCAGGACAGATGCGGCAACAGGAGGGGCAGTCCGAATGTCATTTTCAATTCTTTCCAGCGCCTTTTGCATCGTCTCCTCCTCGATTGCAGCCCGGAACTTGTTTTCATGGAGTACAGACTTTACAATTTCCTGATCCGCTCCTGCTGAGGTCGCAATCCCTTTTATTTGAAGAACCACTTCAAGGGCACTCCGTCCAAGGCCTTCTTTTTGGAGGGAATCCACTTTTGCCCACAGTGGCTCAAAGGAGGTAGAATCAAGTGCCATGCTGGTTTGGTTTATGTTGATTTGATTTTCTTTCTTACCGGATTCCCGAAGATTCTTTTGCTGTGTACAGCTTTGAAAAGGAAATGACAGGGCAAGCAACAGAATAATGAAGAATGGTTTTATCAAGAAGATCATACATGTGCGGGTTTAATGGAATAACGTTCTCTCATGTAGATGCGTTCAGGCTTCATATCGGATGGATGCAATAACGAAATAACACTTTATTAACGCTTGTCTATGTACTTTTGACATTCATCTCTTTTCATCCTGCCCGGTTGGTTCAAGAGAAATTTCAAGATCGAAAGGTAGGTCAAAACCGGATGCCCGAATATGCCAATCAGTCAAAACGGCGGACATCCACCTCAGCAGGCAGCTGTTCCCCAAAGAGA
The DNA here is from genome assembly GCA_029976695.1 of Lewinellaceae bacterium. Taxonomy (GTDB): domain Bacteria; phylum Bacteroidota; class Bacteroidia; order Chitinophagales; family Saprospiraceae; genus JARQTN01. The sequence goes on along the minus strand of JARQTN010000174.1, from coordinate 16,527 downwards.
AGGTAATGCGCCATGACCTTGCTGAAATAAGGTGCAAGGCTCGCTCCTTTCGTTCCAAAACCATTAAACACATGCATTCCCTTGTGTTTCGGGTGGGTACCAAGAAGCGGCCTTCGGTCCTTCACCACAGGTCGGAATGCCGCACGTTGGCCCATCATTTCAAATGGTATTCTGTAATGCTTCTCCAGATCCTCTTTCAGGATGCGGAATGCCCGTTCTGACGGCATTTCATTGATATCCTTCCAGCTGTTTGCCGAGCCAAACCAGATGGTGCCATTGTCAAGCGGGATGGTGAAGTGCTTCCGTTTGACCATCAGATCCCGGGGGTAGACATCTGATTTGAGGACCAGGATCTCCCCTTTATTGTCGGACATGGGAAGGGCACTGAAAAATGGATTTTTGCGCATTCCGGCCCCCTCACAAAAAATGACCTCAGCAGCACTCAGGTCACCATATCGGTATCCTGCAGGATTTATCTCGAGCACCTCATGATCGAATTTCCCCTCAATATAACATCCCTTTTTGCGGAGGTACTCACGCATCGTATCCAGGATGGCGGGAAACGAAATGCGCATTCCCCCTTTCACTACACCAAAGGTGTCTTCATTCAGGAAAATCTCCTGTACAACACCGCCTCGCCTGACTTCCCCCATAAACCTTGCATACGCCGGATCACCGGTACGCATCATCCAGCGCTCTTCTTCCTGTCCATCCTTGAGGACTCGAACAATATCCATGGCCCGGCTGACCCGTACATTGAATTCGGATTCAAAGCCGGTGTAACAGGTTTTTGCCTCCTCCAGCAATGCTTCGATCATCCATGACCTGACATAATTCCGGCCGGTGACGGGATTGATCAGTCCCGCTGCAATCCGTGAAGAGGTTTCTGTCTTCCCTTGATCAAAGACAACGACTTCTTTACCTGAACGGATCAGCCGGTGGGCAAGCATCGCCCCGGCGATGCCCAGTCCCACGATGAGGAAATCGAATTTATTTCCTGAAAACATCAAATGCGCATTCGGTGATTCAAAGATTTTCCAGGAGGTCCCTGTCTGCCTTTTTCAGGCTTGCTGCGACGAGGGCATACGAATGGTCGATCAATTCGACCAGTAATCCGTCATCGATCATCCCCCGTTCAAAATATACCGTGTTCCAGTGCTTCTTGTTCATGTGCCACCCGGGAATGATGTCAGGATACCGCGCCCGAAGTTCGATCGCCCATTCGGGATCGCATTTCAGGTTCACCCTGAAATCGTCATCATCCAGTCCTGTCAGGGCGAACATCTTGCCCATCACCTTGAATACCAGCGTGTCGGGACCAAATGGAAGGGTTTCCTCGACGCCTTTCAGCCCGAGGCAATACGATCTGAAATCTTCGATATTCATAAGCCTGTCATGATTTTCATTATTCCCGGACAACCCTGCCCAACAAGGCTTTGACGGGATTGTGGTGCTTCACGACAATGACATTCTTTTTCGTGTACTTGGCCACGATTTCAGGGATACTGCCAAAAAGGATCTGTGTTACCAGCCTGTCCCTGGTCGCACCCACCACGATGGTATCATATTCCTCTTCTGCCTTGATGATCCCGCGCGGTACAGAATTATTCAGTATGATGCGCTCTTTCGCCTCGATACCATACTCCTCATTCAACCTCTTTTGTGCTTCATCGATCCTGTCCTGAGCCTGGATAAGTTGCTGGTCGCTGGCATCCTGCTTCTCGACAACACACAAGGTCAATTCACTATCAAACGCTTTTGAAAGGATCGCCGCATAGGATTCTGCTTCGCGAGCATGCTCCCCGCCTGCAGTGGGCAGCAGCATTTTCCTGAACTTCCTTTCTTCCCCAAATTTGATCAGCATGATATCGCAGTTCGCATATTTGATCACGAGGTCTGTGACCTGGCCAAAGATCTTGTCCCTGCTGCGAGAGTATCCTTTCCAGCCAAGTATGATCAAGGCGCAATTTCGCTCCCTCGCTGTCTCCAGGATCGCTTTGCCGGCGTTGTGCCCGATCTTGATGAGCGTGGTCACCGGCAATCCTGCATCTTCAACTTTTTCCCGTCCGAAATCAAGGATATCCTTCTCTTTTTCAACAAGTTCGGAATTGTACCGCAGGGGCATCTGTTCAGGCACTGTCGCCACTCGAAGCAGGACGATCACAGCACCTCTTTCTTTTGCCACTGCAGTCGCAAACCGGATCAGGTCAACGGCTGTCTGTGGATTGGCCAGGGGGACCAGGATCTTCATGCGCTTGTCTTTCGGGTCATCGGAAAAAGTACCAAGGGCAAGGCGGGATGCCTCCCCGGGAACTGCCTTGTCAGCTACCTGTGCACCTTTCCAGAAGAAAAATCCAATGATCCCTAACACCATGCATGCGATGGCTAAAAGGACAGGGGTCACGTGATGAAAAATCTGCATGAGCAAATAAAAATTTGCCAGTATCCCAAGGATCGGCAGCAGGGGTACAAAGGGTACCCTGAATGGGCGGTGCATTTTGGGAAATTTCCGTCTGTGCACGATCAGGGCAAAATTCACCATGATCAGAGCGAAGAGAAGTACCGTATCTGCAAAATGTGCCAGGTCCTCCAGCGGAAGGGCAATGGTAAAGATTGCGATCGTCCCGCCTACGAGCAGCGTTGCAATGATGGGTGTTTTTGTCCGCGTATTGATGCTTCCGATCTCCCTGGGCAAATGCCCGAGCTGACTCATAGCCAGAGCAACCCTTGAACCCGCCATGATCGAAGCATTGGATGCCGAAATCATGGAAAACAGTGCCCCGCCGATAATCACCATCCCCCCGATAGAACCCAGGAATTTGACGGCAGCAGAACCCATTGCCGCTTCGGAGTATTCTGTCAGGTTGGCTGCAATCGTCACCAGCACGACAAATGTATACAACAGCGTGACGACACCAACCGACCAGAATATCGCCCGGGGGATATTCTTTACAGGGTTTTTCACTTCCCCTGCACTTGCTGCGATGGCTGAGAAACCGAAAAAAGTGATGAATACAAGAGCAGAAGTGCTGACGATACTCCCCACATCATCGCTAAATTTATCCATGATTTCCTGGCTGTCCACATAAGTGAGTCCCCCAATGATGAACCAGAGCAACAAGATCACCTTTGCCGCGGTCACGATGATCTGAAACCCACCAGATTCCTTGGTTCCCTTGATATTCAGGAGGGTCAGCGCCACTAGCCCGACGATGCCGGATAGCCCTTCAAAAGGGGTATGCATGATAAACTCAACAAAGTAACTTGACAGGCTGGCGATATAGAAAGCGCAACTTGCCGTATATCCAAGGAAGAGGGCCCAACCCACAATATAGGCCAAGGGAGCTGCGAAAGTCTTGCGGGCGTAAAGGTATCCTTCCCCCGATCGCGGATAGATCGATACAAATTCACAATATGTCAGTGCAGTAAAAAGGGAAACAAAGGCGGCCAGCAAAAAGGAGACGATTGCTGCCGACCCAACATTCCTGATGGCCAGCCCCGAGAGGGTAAAAATACCTGCTGCGATCATCGTTCCGATCCCGATCGCAAGTGCGCTGGTGATGCCCAGATCCCTGCTTAATTCGGTTTGTACCTGGTGTTGTTCCCCTCCCTTAGATTCCATGCCTGCATTTATACCCTTCAAAAACAGGCATCAATTTCTCATTTTTTAAACGAAAACCAATTCTTTTTCCTGAATTTATCCAATTCCGGTCCTGCAGCTGAGGTCCTAATCGTGCCAGTGCGGCGGCCCGCCAGGTCGCCTGGAATCACCGTCAGGTGAATCATTTGAAGGTCCCGAACCGAAATTCCTGAAATTATAGGTGAAATTTACCATGAAATACTGTTGGAGCACATTCGTCCGCTGGTCCTCGATATAGGTTTCTGTCACATTCCGCTGGATACTCTGGTTTTGCTTGAGCAGGTCGAATACAGAGACCGATATCTCCCCTAACTGGTTTTTGAAGATCTTCTTCCCGATCGCGATATTCCAAAGGAAGTAATCCGTGTTGAATTCTTCCGCAAGGCCCCTGTACATCCGATGGGTCACGTCTGACCGCAACACAAAGCCTGCCGGAAAGATGACCCCGATCTTGCCCCGGCTATTCAGCGTCCAGTAATTGTCATTCAGGTTCTCCCGGAGCGTATTGCGTACGACATTGTATCCACCATTCGTCCCGATCGTAAAATCAACTCTCTCGGAGATATTGCTTGTGAAAGATAGCCCGGCAGACAATCCTGTGTTGTTTGCATAGTTTTCCACATTGTCGATCAGGCCTGGCGTCCTTGAATAATTTGCAGACAGCTCGATATTCATGTTTGTCTTCAATCCCTTCATCGGCATGCCGTATGTGGTGAATAGCCGGAGGTTGCGGTATCCGTCAAGGTTCACAGGGATTGTCAGCTGGGCACCCCGCTCAATTTCATATTCCTCGAAGATCGGGTGATCAGTTGAAGAAAGGTAGGTCGCGTTACCCACGTAGTTTGAGGTCAAGCTGCCGGAAAGAAGGATAAAAAATGTATTTGCCTTTTCGATATCTGAGCTAGAATACCGAATAAAAAGGCGATGGGAAAAGGACTGGTCCAGTTCCGGGTTCCCGGCCCTGAGCTGTAGTGGATTGGAGTTGTTGATCACATTTTGCAACTGGCTCACAGATGGTGAACTGGTATTCGAACGGTAAAAGATCCGCAGGTTCTTTTGCTTTGAAATATTATAGCGCAGCATGGCGAAAGGTACGACATTGAAGAAGTTCCGGTTCACACTCACCTGGTTTGGAAATACCTGCTCGCTCCTCAGTGTGGCTGACTGCACCCGCGCACGGACCATCCCAAAGAGGTCCCTGCCCTTCCGGTAACGGATGCCAACCCCGGCACGATGCGTGATGTAGTCATTTTCAAATACATTGGACAGCGGCTCATTCAGGTTTTCATATTCACCCGAATCAGGGTCCTTGTCGAGCGTTTCCCTGTCTGAATTGTCCGTTTCCCATTCAGCTTCATATTCAAAACTCAGTGACATCGTCTCACTCAACGGTTCAGTATACTCCACCTCGGCGGAATAACTCCAGCCCCTGGTCAGGATATCCGAAAACTGGTCCAGGGTATCGAGCCTGATTTCATTGCGATAAAACCCATTTCTCGAATCAAGAAAACTCTCACCGTCGTTATTGCTGTAGGTATTCCTGAACCGGATCGAAAATGTCCTCCCCTCTTTCGGTAAGCGGTGCCTGAAAAGCAGGTCGTTCCTGAAGTCCACGCCGGACAGATTTGAATTGTAGCTTGAGATACTCTCATTGAGCAATTCCCCAAGCAGTGCAGTTTGGCCATCGGTCATGGAGTTCCCGTCATTCGTCTGAAAGGAAAGCCTTGGTCTGAAAATGAAGGAAGTCCTCTCGGACAGGTTATATTCCAGGCGCAGATTCGCCCTGTGGTTCGTATTTTTCGTCTCGGATTGATATGACTCATCATATAATTCCCCGCCTGTCTCCTGGTTGACAAATTGCCTGCTGGTCTGCTCTTCAGCGATATTGTCAGAATAATTGAAAAAATAACTCCCGGTGACTTCAATTTTCTTGCCCCACTCATCGGAATAGTTGATCCCGACAGCGTGCGTTTGGGAAATGCCCCCCTGCTGGTCAACGAGAAAATCACCGATGCCCCCGCCCCTGCCACGGAATCCCCTCCTTCTTCCTCCCGAACCTGTCACGCCGACCAGGTCTTCGGAGGAAAAGTTCTGCTGATTCACATTATTGGACTGGCCAATGATGGAAATGCGCCTGGCACCATCAAAGAAACTGGTATTGCCACCTGCCTGGTAACGGCCCTCTGTGCCATACCCGGCATACACTTTACCAAACTGGCCATTGCGCATATTCGGCTTGGTAATGATATTGATCGTCTTGATCGTTTCTCCATCCTCCACACCACTGAATTGCGCTTGTTCGGATTGCTGGTCAAAGATCTGGATCTTGCTGATCACTTCAGCGGGCAATGTGCGCAATGCTGCCGTAGGGTCATTCCCGAAAAACCTGCGCCCATCCACAAGGACTTCCTGCACATTTTCACCCTGTGCTGTCACGCGGCCATTCTCAAGATTGACACCAGGCATTTTCCCGACCAGGTCCTCAGCATTGGCATCCGGCAGCGTTTTGAATGCGTCAGCATTATAAGAAGTGGTGTCCCCTTCCTGGGTTGCCAGGGGCAGTTGCTCCCTGACCTCTACCTCGTCCAGCAATACATCGCCTTCCTCCAGGACCAGGACACCCAGGGACAATGAGTTTTCAGTGATGGTCACCTCTTTTTCCAGTGCCTGGAAACCCAAATAGGTGGCAGTCAACACATATCCGCCACGGGAGACCCCTTCAAAAAGGAAACTTCCATTGTCGTCAGTTGCTGTTACCTTGTATGATTCTCCCCATGGATGAAGGAGTGCCACATGCGCCCCGGCCAGTGTGCTGCTGTCAGCCGAGGAAGCCAGCCTTCCGGACACCTGGAAAGACTGTGCGCCTAACTGAAGAGAGCAAAGAAATGTGACAATCGTCAAAAAACGATTCATATGATATGCGTTTACATGCGAAATTATGGACTATTCCCCGGGGGATGAATTTCCGGATTTTTTCCCCTGATCGTTTTTTCCTGGTCGTCTGCGTTGGGAGCGATTGTTCCTCTGTTCTTCCGTGTATTTCTGCCATTTCTCAAACTGCGCGCCCGTAAGGTACTTTTTCTGTTCACTTGACTGTGCGCTGCGCAGCACCATCATTTGATCCCGCATTGCACTGAAATCCCTCTCATTTGATTTTCTCAGGGAATCCATTTGCAGTGCATACTTCAGGTTCACTTCACGGATCTTCTCAGCCTGGGCATCAGAAAGGTGAAGCACCCGGATCATGGAGGCTGTTTGACGCTCAGCCATCTGATCGGGTTCAAAATTCCGCCATCCCCCTCCCGGTTGCTGTGCGCACAACACAATACCTGTGGAAACGAAGATCATCATCAAATAAAGTATCCTTGTCATATGTATCATATGGCGAGTGGTTTGATACAGCAATTAGACAAAGGTAATCTCCTGAAATTTCCCTCAACAGGAAATCTTTTCTCTTGCCTGGCACAGGAATGCATAACATATTCCGGAAGCGCGGACCTGATCAATTGAACTCCTCAACCACCCTGCCTTCCGGATCTTGTATTGGCCTGGCGTTGTGATCGTAAAGGACCTTGAAGTCCATGACCTGTTTCTTGGAGAGTTCAATTGGCGTTTCCATGACATACCATTCGACCCCTTCAGAACATGGAGGTGTCGTGAGGGATCCCGTGTAATGGATCACAGCATGGTTCTCAGGGATCAGGGCACGCAGATCACAACTCTCCTTGCCATGGTTATGCTGGTAGTATTCAGTGGGCATGCACTCCCAGAGATCTTTCAAAATCGCATTTTCAGCCCCTTCCTTGATAAAGATGCCAACTACCGCATATTCACTCTCCTCATTGACATGAACCATATGCATTTCCATCGGGTATACGATCCCGTCAATCTGGTGCTCTGCCGGTGCATGGAAATGGACCTGGAGCAACTCATAGGATTGCTCATCATTGACAAGTAAATGGTTGCGCTCCTCGATATTTGCCATGATCGTATGTCCATTATTGACCACATCGATTGGCGAGGCATGATAATGGAACTCCAGAATATCTCCATGGTATTTCCTGGCTTCATAGGTTTCCAGGTCGATCGGAGACTGGAAGTGCCCTTCCGCACAGGCTATGAAATCCGGGGAGAGCTCTGCCCAGTGTTCAGGGGACTCCTCCCCGTCATAGGACCAGTGGGGTGCACCGCCCAAGGTAGCTTGATCACCGGAATGCCCCTCCCTGCCTGTCTTATCGTGTCCAGTACATCCTGAAATAAATGCAAGGATCACGACTGCATAAATTCCTGATTTCATGTGTCTTATCTTCATTAACAAGAAAAAAGATTTTGCGAATGTACCAAAGTAAGGAAAAAGGAAATGTGATCTGAAATACACAGGTCGCCACCTCGAATGATCTTCGTCATTCATTTTCCCCTTTTGCTTTCAGGCTGGTGTCAAGATCCGGAGGTATCAACTTCCCTCGTTTGTCAGGAGCCCATTCATATGTATTCCAGATCGTTGAAAAAGGGAATGGATCCACCCTCGGGGCGAGGCCGAATTCTTCGGGTTGGGCATTCTCTGGTACCAGGAACCACAAATTCCCGAGTTCGACCTTTCCCCCGGCCGGGATATGCACACGTACACGCGGAAAGATCAAGCGCGGTTTCCTGATCCATTTTTTTTGGTTTCTGAAAAAGGCAGCCATTTGAAATTGCCTTTGGCTGAAAGCCAGATCAAAAGGGTATGGATTGGATATCGTGATGGCAATCCGGGCGGTATCCCGGTGAAGAGAAAGGGATCGTACCTCAATCTCGAGTTTTTCATGACAATAAAAAGTATCCAGTACTGCATTTAGTCCGGCACTGACCTGTATCGGATATTTGGTCATCTCATTCCCCGCAAACAGAACCGGTTTCCCATGATAGACTGTGTCATTCCACAGGAATGAAAACTGGTTCTTCCTTGAATCCGCAGCATTGAATGAATGCACGTACGCATTCTGTTTCTGATACCCAAAATTTGCTGCGTTCCTGTAAGAATCGTAAAAGACAGGAGGGCTTTCCACCAATACACTGATGGAATCAACCTGACTGAAAAATGTATCCTTTTCGTGCACACCTGTCTTGATTGGCAGGATGTTGAAGATCAAACTCAGATGCATGAATATCAAAATAGGCAAACTGATCCAGAAGACCCTTGGCAGATGCCGTTTCCACCTTTCATCCAGAGCCCCAAGTCCCAGCAGGATGTAAGGCACGTAGCAAATCAGTAGCCATTGTGGTTGCACATGTGTCCGAAAACCATTCAGGAAAAAAAACAAGAGTGTGCCAATGAGCACATAATAGAGGCTTTTATTAAATTTTGTAGTTGGGCTCCGCCTGACCAGGCGAAACAGGAACCCAATCAACAAGGGATTGAAGACCAGCAAAACATTGACAAGGAACTCAAAGGGATATTTTAATTGAAAGGAGGCGTGCCGATCGAACAAGTGATACCTGAATGATGCAAAGTCATGATTCCACTGCCAGATCAGGTGTGGCAGAAACAGGCATAGCGCTAAGAATCCGGCCATATACAAACGAGGATTCAAAAACAGCCGGAAGTTTGAAATCACAGTAAACAAGATGACCAGGACTCCATGATATTTTGCATACATCAGAAACGCCATGGTGATCCCCCAAAACAAATAGTCAGCAAGGCTGCCACGATGGAGAACTTTCCTGTAAGCCAGGAAAAACAAAACTTCTCCAAACAAAAGGAAAGCATCAGCAGTCGTAACAAAACTGTAGATATGGATCAAGGGCAAAGCCAGTATAAACAACCAGAAATACTGGACATGCACTTCTGTTGTATCCCGGACCAGTTTCCACAAGGCCAAAAGGGTTGCCAGATGCACAACGATCGTAAAGAACCGGATGGATAGAATCCCGTTGAAGAGGATGTCCGAGAGGTATATGGATAACGCCATCACTGGCGGGTGGTCGAAATATGCCCAGTCAAGATGTGTTGAGAATATCCAGTAATACGCTTCATCGTCATGCACATTGGTCAGCAGTGCCTGAACAACAACGATTCCCATCCACATCAGGGACCACTGCCAGAATTTGATAGACTTCATAGGATGATGAATTTCCCGCCTATGATTGTTGATTTCTTCTACTGAATCTGATTGTGCTCAAAATGGAAGCCATGTATACGCAGAATTTTTCTTATGTTGAGACGATCATTTGAAATTGAAAATAACATTAACTGTACAAAAAGTAACCAACATGAGAAGAAAAGCAACAGCAGTCTGGCAAGGTAGCGGAAAAGAAGGTAAAGGTCACCTGACCACAGCCAGCAAGATCCTTGATGAGACACAATACTCATTTAGCTCCCGCTTCGAGGAAGGAACAGGGACCAATCCTGAAGAACTGATTGCAGCAGCACATGCAGGATGTTTTACCATGAAACTCGCATTCAATCTCAATTCAAAGGAATTTGTCGCGGACAACCTTGAGACCAAGTGCACAGTCACGTTGGAGGACGGTGCTGTAACAAGTTCAAAACTTGAACTCACTGCCGAGGTGCCGGGAATCGATGATACCACATTCGCCGAACTCGTTGGGGATGCCGAACACAACTGTCCCATATCGAAACTTTTGGATACAGAAATCAGTGTGACGTATACACTGCAGAACTGAACAGATACAACGATTCACTCTTCATGAGCCATCAGGGCCATGTATCTTGAAAGGCTTGAATATACGTTTCAATCCATTTTGCGCTGAAGCCCTGTCCGGTATCCTTTCAGCAGGTAAAACCTGATCCCGGCACACAGCTGCCATGCATTTGGGTCACCTATGCTGAACAGACCTGTCATGATGCCGTCAAACCTGTTTGTCAATGAAATGCCCATGGAAACCCTGATGGGCATAAAAAATTTGTCCAGGCTGCCATCATCGATCACTTCATCGGGGCTTTCGATGAACCGGATCCTGTTTCTCAGCACGAAAGAAGGGGATGGCTCAATTGAAATAAAAAGTTTCTCATTCAGCATGTAGTCAATCCCGACAGGTAGCGAGAGAAACAACAAACTTGAAGATCTTTCTTTAAAGGTGATGGCAGATTCACATGCAAATGACCCATTTATGTTCTCCAATCCGACTCCATAAGCAAGGAAAAAACGGGAGGAAACCTGATCCCGGATCTGAAGTTTAGTCCCGAAGGAAAATTTTACTTGTTTGGAGAGCAGCGTGCCCGGGCAATTGATGTACATACCAGGCCCCAAATGAGCATCAACAAGTACCTGCCGCTGTTTCTGGCAAATACAGACAACCGAAAACAGCGACAGGCATAAGGTCATCAGGAAGGATTTCTGAGACCTTGACCTCAAATCAATCAATGCATACAGCTTTTTCAATAAATAAGGTATTCTGATCATGATTATGTACAATTATGGTATACAGTCCAGTGTGGATGTTGTCTTGATTGGTGAAGAACAACTTGTCACCGGTTGCTGGTCCGATCTTTTCCTCAAAAACAAGTTGGCCAACAGCATTATATATTTTGACACTTCCTTCAGGAATTTCAAGACGTGATATATCAATGTTCAATCCATGCGAAAAAGGATTCGGATAGACTACCAGTTTTTTTTCTGCGATCGATATGACAGCCGTTTCTTCCTGCTCAGCCGGTTTTGACCTTACTTCAATCTGAGGGCTTCCGGAATGAAGCCTCGTGACATGTGCAAAACAGGGTGTGTATCCCTCATCCTCACAGTCCACATTTGCTTCAAGGGTGGCCGTGATCAGGCCTGACCCCGGGCAATAATCCACCCAGCTGCAGGTTCCGTCGGCTTCCGTATACAGGCATTGGGATGTAGGTGTAGGCTCTGTATACACATTCCCCGAAGGAAGGCATTCAAAGGTGAACTCGCAATTGTCCATGTCGTATGACAGGATATTGACTTCCGCACAATCTCCCGGGGATCCGGGATCATCACAATTGATGTACTTTTTCGACATGACCAGGACATCATTTTCAATCCCGTAAGCATTCACATAGCTGTTTGAAAACAGGCATCCACATGGATAGTAACAGCCATTTTCATCGACCAGGGGCTCCTGGGCATAGTCAATGAGCTCAGTCCCGTTGAATGACTGTGGAATCGTGATCTCAAGGTCACACACATTCGAAAAGATCGTACCTCCACCACTACACGGACTCACAGGCGATGGCGGACTATATTCAAATTGCTCAAAGTTCTGGTAGTTATAAAAGATTCTGGGGGGATAGATATAGTCACCATTCATCAACACAGCTTCATATCCGCACGTATTATTGACTTCACAGCCTGTTGTCACAAAATGATAGGCATCAAAAGCCGAAGGGCCGATAAAATTATTCAGATAAGTCGTATTGAAAGTCTGGCCATCGGTTGGTTCATAGAGATGGTACCTGCGTTCGATGAAACATCCGAATTCGGTGTATATAAAAATCGAGAAAGGATCCTGGTCTGGCACGATATATTTGTCCGGCCCGGACAAAGAATATTCAATATTTGAATTTCCGTTCCCTGAATTTACCTGTTCTGTAGTGAACGTGGATGTCTGCCCGTTTGGCCAAAGGATGGTATATGTGTGATTGGCGAGTCCTCCGACGCTTCCGGAATTATTCGGGGGAACAGACAGCTTCACCTTTGTATTTGGAGAAAACAACCCATTGTTGAAGCAGGGGTTTACGACCTTCCAGTTCAGGTCCGGAAAATAGCTTTCCACACAATAGCAGGGGGGGGCAAAAGACTGCCAGTGGCAATTCCCGTCAGAATCCTCGATCTTCAGGTAATAGGCATCTACCTCCGCACTACAAGGAAGCAGCATTGCTTCATAAAAACCGAAATTCGCCTGCTCCAGGTCGATGAACTGATAGTTGTTCGAAGTGCCTGTTACGGGAACCGACACATGCCCGAATTCAATTTGATAAGGACCGCTGCCTCCCGTAATGTACGCGCCAACAAAACCGGGATCAGTCGCATCGAAAGGCGATGCGCCGCTGAAATCCAGGTCAACCGATATGCCTCCTCCCGTACATTGATCGATCACAATGTGCCTGCTGATCCTGCATCCATAAGCGTCAGTAACCACAAGACAGTATGCTCCGGGCACGGCCTCTCCAGACCAGGTGCCATATTGGTCCTGGGTCCAGGACTGAACCTCACCGGATTGGCTCATCAACTGAATTGAAATCGGGAAAGCAAGCGAAAAGATCGTTGCTTCGATCCTGCCCATTTCCTGACTAGTCGAAAGATGTGCCATTTGTACCCCTGCATCAAAGACATTGACCTGCTCAAACAAAAGGAAGCCTCTTCCTTCATGGCACTGGCCAACATCATCACAAGTCATCCGCGTAACCTCAAAGCATTTTTCACCAGAATCACACCCATCCGTGACCGAAACACAGTATGTCCCTTCAGAAAGCTGTGAGATATCCTCCGTATACCTCGGAAACTGGCCTGAAGGAGCATCTCCTCCCTGTTTTGTCCATTCAAATGCAAATTGACCAGTCCCCCCGGTAACTACAATATCAATGCTGCCGTCCCCGGCACCATCAGCAGATTCCGGCAAGATCTCCACAACTCCGATCCTGATTTCTTCCGGCTTGTCCCGGTAACAATCACCGGGCTGTACGATCAAATCGATTCCGTTCCAGTCAGCTTCAGTGCAACAACAGATCTCAAAATCCCGTGTGACCGAACAGCCATCGTCACTTGTCACAACAACGGTATAGCTGCCTTCGCAAAGCCGGTCAATGTCCTGCTCCCTGGAAAGCAGGGTTTTCTTGCCATACGGATACCATGCATACGAAACCTGGCTCCTGGCACCGGAAATTTCAATATCCACAGCCCCCCGGCACGCATGGCCGCCCCAGCACTCGTCGATATTTTCAAGGCCAGCCAGCTCGATGCTGAAACCATGGTCCCGGACGTCGTACTCATGAACAACGCGGCATCCCGAGGCGTTCGTGAACTCAGCCTTGTAGCTTCCGGGATCAAGCAAGGTAAAATCATGACCGGTCGCCTGATACCCGTCTCCATTTGTGAGCCGCACAAGGTCATAGCCAGAACCATCAAGGTTAAAATGGATACTGCCAGGACTATCCATACTGCAGTAATCCACTACCATGCCCCGCGGTGGTGAAGGGCAACAATCTACTTGGAAACAGGCAGACGCCGTTCCACACAAGGCATCAGTCACCTGAACGCAATATTGGTATGGTCTCAGGTTATCCAGGTCCTCATTGGTGTGCCCCTGCGGCACACCCGGGTTTATCCCGTCAAAATAGATCCATTCAAATTCATAAGGCCCAAGGCCTTCGTTCAATTCCAGGTCGATTGACCCGTCGATGCACCAGCCTTCCTCCGTAGCATGAGAAATGTGTGCAGTGAAAGCGCTGTTGAGCTGTGCCGTCAAAGAATTCGACAGCACAAGGATCGAAATAAATAGGGTTGTTCTCATGTGTGTTGTGTTGTGTTTTAGGGAAATGATGTAATTCTCACAGTGTCAATTTGGTGTTTGTTTAATTCTTCAAGCAAGTGCTTCAGTCCGTTTTCACTTGTCGTGCCCAGGTCCATTTTGTAAATCAGTGTATTCGATTCTATCCGGTCTACCCCCGCGGAATGGAATCGCCCCTCGTCCGAACCAGCATGCCCGGACTCCTGGCCCTCATTCCAGCGTTGTACAAGCGCATCCAAAGTTTTTCCAATATGCTCCAGTTGAGATATATTTTCACTTTTAACGATCAGGTAGACCAGATCCGAATTGAATTGATCCACTTCAAGGGTATAGTCTGTATCCAATGTGTTAAAAAAATGCTGAAGCTGTGGCTTGATGCCCAGATACTCCCTGACCTCGGCAGGATCAATACCATCGATTCGAGTTACTAATTGCGCGGCATCAAATTGAGTATCTGAGGGAAGAACAGTCCTGTACCCTGCCCTGCTTTGCCATGAAAATGTAATCTCGATTCCGTAGTGCAGGACAGCCAGTAAGAGATGCATTGCATTCTCTCCATCCGCAGGTGTGAAAGGCTTTGAAATCGATGAAATCATTACTTTCCCTTTCATATCCGCCGGGTTGAATCCAAGCTCCTTCCTAAAGTGTTCTTTCAACGCTGACTGCATAAATTGCAGAAAAGATGTGGAGATTGATTGCTCGCCGTGGAGTTCCCTGAATTTGAAAGCAACTCTTTGAAACCAGTTTTCTAATTCCATGATTTTAATTTTTCTTACAATTTAGCCAATCCATCCTTTTTCCTCCGGAATTCTCAGGATTTACATGCTTCCCATACTGCACTGATCCCGGCCTTCCTGCATTTCTCTCACCTTATAGCCCCAAAGTGATCAGCCTGTAGCCTGCCCAGATCGTGAGGGGGTCATCCGCAACACCAAATCCGGCTGTTGCGATATCCTCGATAATCGTGGCGACGATCAGGGCTACCCCGGTGGCGATCGCTGCCTGCCGGATGGTTTGCACAAGGGCCGGATTCTTCTGCAGCATATCAAGAAACAGATACGTATGGTCAGTTTGCTCATACAACCTGGGGGCGACTTCTGGGATCCAGCGCATGACCCTGTCCCTGGTATCCTCAGGTATGGTTGACCAGTATGGATCCCTTGGAGACTGTCCATTGGTTACGTAGTAGAGGATCACACCCGGAGCTTCCCTGAAAGCAAGGAGCTTTTTCCCGGGGATGGGGTACGGGAGGTCATTTGGGACAGTTTGGGTATAGGGGTAGAAAGCTCCCTTGATCCAGGTTTGGGTAATTGGCGTTGTGGGGCAAAACTCAAGGGCCTTTGCCAGGTAGCGGTTAAGTTCCTGTTCCGCCTGGACAGGCTGTGAAAGCGGCTTGATCTCAAATAATTCGCCGGTTAGTACATTTGCAAGATCAACATAACCAGGGCCTCCGTTCTGACCCGAATTCGGGATATAGTATTCGGCAAATCCATATGGATGGGTCGAGCAAAATTTGACCAGATAATCCATTTCGATGTACCAGTGTTCGATGGTACCTAAAAAGGGCGGAAAGCCGACCCGCACATACCTGTTTGTACTCTTGCAGGGTTCGTTTCCATCCAGGTCGAACTGATCACCCGCCTGCCCAAATTTCAAATGCAGGTAGGTTTCGTATTTATCTACTTTATAAAAGAGGACATGTTCGCCTGTTGCAGGATCATCCCACACATGCCACCAGATGTGAAATTCCTGCATCATGGCATGCTCAAAATTGGACAATACACTGTTGAACAATTGCGGGTTGTCACAGAGGGTTTGGTCGTCCGTAATGTAACCGAACCCGCCCAGCCCCTGTGGCAGGATATATTCGGAGATGTCCTGCACAAGATGCCCCTCGAGACCGAGTCCACCATCCGTATAATCGGTGACAAGCGCATTCCTTGTCGGGCTCCCGTTATCTGCCGTCCGCAAACCATATACGGACTCATGGAATGCATCGCTGAAAAAATCAAAGCCGTTTGCCAGGAGCAGATCCCGGATCTTCTCACAGTCACAGTCTCCATAATCGAATCCTGGCTGCTGGGCATATGTACTAACTGTGATCATAAGGCATACAAACCCTGTTAACCTGAAAGGCATTCTCATTTCATCAAATTTTAGTGGTTCTTTAATTCTGCAGATACTTGGTCATTCCTGTTTCCACTCCTGTATTGGCGAG
This sequence comes from Lewinellaceae bacterium, assembly GCA_029976695.1. Taxonomy (GTDB): domain Bacteria; phylum Bacteroidota; class Bacteroidia; order Chitinophagales; family Saprospiraceae; genus JARQTN01. Next base: position 193 of record JARQTN010000174.1, on the reverse strand, counting down.
GAATTTGGGGATCTCCACCTGCGGATTTACTTATACGTACCATTTCGCGAGAAAAGGTCCCCCGGGAGAAGTGGATTTTTTAAAACTTTTTTGAAATCGATTCGCCTGAAGGCCAAAAAACTGGGGAATTGTGGGAATACTTGAAAAGGATGGGATCCAGTAAAAGCGAAGATATTGAAGTTTATCAGGCAGG
>JARQTN010000173.1 GCA_029976695.1 Lewinellaceae bacterium | reverse complement strand
CAGGGGTTGGGGCATTACGGCAAATCCGCAGAGGCCCTCTTCCTCCTCCTGCGCGCAGGCAGGCTGCCTTACATCCTGGGGACTTCGTTTACCAATGAGCCGATCGATCCCGAACTGAGCGACCAATACATTCCTGATATATCAATGGATCTTTCGGATCGGGCCACTGAACAGCACGCACAAGCATTGTACAGGGCCATCCGGGAAAATCGGTGGAACGAAATGATCGCTGCGGATACAGCTGCCAAAAAAGCAGCGGTCAGCGGGCATTCCGACGGGATCGTGGTGATGGACAGCGACGGGAATATGGCCGCCATTGTCCATACCTGCAATACAGCTGCATGGGGGCGATCGGGCATTTTCGTAGACGGCGTGTCCATCCCTGATGCGGGAGGCGCCGGTAACCAGGAGCAGATGGCGCGAGTGGGGCCTGGCAATCGCCTGTATGAAGCAACCCCACCCATCGCGGTGCTCAAAGACGGAAAACCCTTCCTGATCAGCAGCTGCATTGCCATGGGCGTCCATGAATATACCGTTCAGAACCTGGTCAATGTGCTGGAGTACGGCATGGATCCTTTCGAGGCCAGCCAGGCCCCGCACTTTGGCGTGCCGCTCCTCCAGATGGGGGAATCTATGGAACTGGCGAAGGATTTCCTTCCGCCATTGGGGGTAGAGCTGGAAAGCCCCCATGTACAGGTGGCTGCAGAGGGCACCTTTGATCAGGAGTTGCTCGAAAAGGTCCGGGCCATGGGCGAACCCCTGCAGGAGGTACCCGCACCGTGGTTCAACATGGCGACGGGCATGTGGATCGGTATCCAGGTGGACCCGCAGACAGGCCTTTTGAAAGGAACCACGGTGGATGCCCGGAGCGGGGGCGCACATGGGAAATGATGAAGAAAAAAACGACTGTACAGCATAAACCCGGACAAATGTGCAATAAGAAAGCTTGTATCCTGTTCACCGTGACCCTCTTCCTGTTTACCGCGTGTACACAGAAATCGAATGAAGCCCGGGTGGAAAAATGGATCACCGACCATGCGATCCCGATAAAAACGGTGGAAGCCGGGAACGGATTTGACGACCTTGTTCCGATAGGCGACATCGTCGAGGATGCCCGGATCGTTTCCCTGGGCGAACCCACCCACGGGAATCGCGAGGTGTTTCAATTGAAACACCGGCTGACAGAATATCTCGTCACGGAAAAGGGGTTCAACATTTTTGCCCTTGAATGCCCGTTTGGAGAAGCGTTTGATGTGAATCAATACATCCTGGAAGGGATCGGGACGCCGGAGCAAGCACTGGCGGGCATTTATTTCTGGACCTGGGACACGGAAGAATTCGTCGAACTGCTGCGCTGGATGCGTGCCTACAATGCCGACCCCGCCCATCCGGACAAAGTAAAGTTCTACGGTTTTGACATGCAGGATCCTGAGCGGGCCGCACGCGCCATGTTGGCGTACTTGAGGAAAGTCGACCCCGGATTATGGCAATCCGCAAGAAAGGAGCTGGCCATTCTTGAAATCCAGTTTTCCGATCCGATTGCGCTTGGGCGAAGGCCCTATATCCCCCAGGAGTGTGACGAGGCGAGCCTGACGGAAATCAAGCGTGTCATCCATGCATTCGAACAAAAAAAGGGAGCATATATCGCTGCCGCTGGCGAAGAGGTTTGGCACATGGCAAAGCAGTATGCCCGGCAGGTTGAAAGATACCTTCAAGCCTGTGTCAATGATGGTGAAAAATGGAACGTGATCCGGGATCGCACACAGGCAGATAACATCAAATGGGCCCTGGACCGGGAGGGGCCCTCCTCCAGGGCCATTGTCTGGGCGCATAATTGCCATGTTTCGAATGCGGCGCCCAAAGACGATGTTCCGATGCATGGCACTTACCTGCGCAAAATGTATGGTGACCAGTTGAAAATTTTCGGTTTGTTCTTTAACCGGGGCGGGTTTAAAGCGATCGATGTCAGGAAGCCATCCAAAGGAGTCTACGCCGTTTCCCTGGATGCAGCACCCCCAGGAACGCTTGAGTACACCCTGTCAGCAGCTGGGGATGCGCTTATGGCCGTTGACCTGCACGGGTTGCCCGGCGAAGGGCCGGTGCGTGACTGGTTCCATACCATGCGGCCAACCCGGCATTCCGGAGCAGGATATCACGAAGAACGGCCAGAAGACTATTTTTGGTCGTACATCCCCGCCGAGGCATATGATGTGCTGGTTTACCTGGATACCACGACCCCAGTCAGGTATCACAATGACGCTGTTTTTGATTATATCTGGATGCTTGATAAAAAGCTGGATGCCCCCGTGAACCTCGATTTTGAGAATGGCGCAGCTGGGGAAGCCCCGGAAGGCTGGACGGTGTGGTCCAAATTTCAGCGGCTGGGTGTCGAACTTTTGATATCCGGCAAAGATCCGTACCAGGGGAAGCATGCCGCCATGATCCATCGCCCGGCAGGCGTTTCGTTTGGCGAGATCACCCCCAACCTGACACAGCGGATCGATGCCTCCCGGTACAAAGGCAAAACCATTCGTGTAAAGGTGGCTTGCCGGTCAGGGGTGCAGGCTCCGGGATTTGCCTTTTTCCGGCTTACGATAGACCCGGATTTCCTTCAGAGTGCCCATGACGGACGACCTCCCCTCTTTGATAGCCTGGATGAATTGAGGATTGATGCCAATAAATGGAAGGTATACGAGATCGAGACCGAAGTTCCTGAAGAGGCGGGAAGCATTACGTACGGCATGTACCTGCGGGACCACGGCACGGCCTGGATGGATGCTGTCGAAATAGAAGTGGTCCAATGAAATTAAAATGGGATACAGCAGTGGATATCCCATTCCTGCCGGGCTGGCTTGAAAATGGATGAAATACTGAACAGAGAATTCATATGCAAATACACAGAGGACAAGGGCTGGCATTCTTCTACCGCAACCTGCACCTTGAGATGAAATATTTAATCCTCTTTCTGACCTTCCTTTTTCTGTCCTGCGCTTTGCCGGCACAGGTGGAGGACGGACAGCCGGAAACCCGGGAAGAGGCCGTTTACGAGATCTATGCCCTCAAATATGCGGATGTCCGGATCCGGGACAGGCTTTCCGTACTGGCGCTGGGCGCTCCTGAAGATGCGCTCTTTGACCCGGTTTTCACTTTCTGGCTCATCCGGGAACCCGGCGGCCGGAATATCCTCGTCGATGCTGGATTCATCAACGATATGGCCGTTTTCCGGTGGTATCGCATCAGGGACTACATCCGGCCCGACTCGGTCCTGCAGCGGATCGGGGTGGCACCGGGAGACATTACGGACATCATCCTGACCCATCCGCACAAGGACCATATCGACGGTATCGATCTTTTCCCGGAAGCCCGCATCTGGATGCAGGAAGCGGATTTCCAGTACTTTGTCGGAGGCGCCTGGCAGGAGGGGCGCAACGGAGACGGTTACCTGAAACGCGACGTGCGCAAGGTCATCGAGGCAAACCTCGACGGCAGGCTGGTGCTCATTGACGGCGAACAGGAAATCATGCCGGGGATCCGGGTCTTTACCGGATCAAGGCATTCCTTCAATTCCCAGTATGTTGTTGTATCATCAAACGGTGAGCACACTGTCATTGCCTCGGACAATGCCAGCACCTATTACAATATCGAGCATGAGGTTTCCGTGCCTCCGTATGCCACCTACGATACAGCCGCGTATGTCCAGCAGATCAGGCGGATGAAGACCTTTGTCACGGATCCGAAATATATCCTGCCCGGGCACGACGACCTTTTATTCAGCAAATTCCAGGAAGTCGCGGA
>JARQTN010000172.1 GCA_029976695.1 Lewinellaceae bacterium | reverse complement strand
GGGTGAATATCAGCTTGACCGGCCGAGGGACATCGATTATTACCCGAACTGGTGATTATTTCATTCAGCTGAAATGATTTTCCGAAGTAGCGAGGGCAGTTTTTTAATATAGAGGTTTTGATCCCGAAAATTGAAATCCTCAATTAATCGCTGACTTTTGCTGGCCCATTGCAAAGGCCAACAACTGGTCATTATTCTGTGCAGCAAGCAAAATTATTTGATTTGAACTTGCCATTCCCAGGACTTCCAGATCCTTGACATCACCACCGGCATTCAATCCGGATGCCGGATGGGGCATGACTTCAAATTGTCCTTTGCCGTCTCCGAGCAGGACAAATCCCTTGCTTGCATCGAGCCTTGGGGTCTCAATCTCCATCTGGTATAAATTTCCGGCGAGTACGAGGTCCGTTTTCTGATCCTGGTTTACATCCATCGGGATGATGTCATAGACCGCAGACGCCTGAACGGGGAGCGGAAGCGGGGTGGCAGCAAATGTGCCTCCATTGTTGAGCAAGACCATGGACCGGAATTCCGTGGTCTTCAGGTTCAAAGAACTCTCGAGCGTTTCACCCAGGATCTCATCCACACTCGCGTTGGCGAAGCTGCGGTAGGTTTTAAACTTTTCCGCAATAAATGGCATTTGCTGGGATGAACATTCTTTTCCGCGCGTGGGGACAAACCGTCCCTTATATTCCTTGCTGAGGACGACATCCCATGTACCGTTTTCATCAAAATCACCTGCATAAAGGAGGAAAGGATGGTCCTGGCTGGCCGTGAATTTGGAATTCAATCCGAGATTTCCGCCGATCAGGTCCATATCCCCATCCTGATCAATATCTACAGGCGTAACCGTGAACCACCAGCCGTGCAGTTCAGCTAACCCAAACTTGTCGGATCGATCCACAAAAATTTCGCCTTGCCTTGAAAACACCTTGATGTGGTTCCATTCCAATGCAAAAATGATCTCATCCGATCCGTCATTGTCAAGATCTGTAACCTGGATATCGTTGACCAGGCCAATTTGGGACTGGCCCGGCGCGATTTCTTCAGTCATGTCGATGAATTTTCCAGCATCATTTCTCAAAAAGTAGCTCCGGTCCGGTAACGGGTACTGTTGGGGTTTGTGCCTTCCGCCGACAACCAGGTCCTGGTCCCCGTCCCCGTCAAAATCGTAGGCAGCCACTTTCATTGTTGTACTGATCATTTCCGGAAGGCGATCCGTGGCGTTGACGAATATCCCATTGCCGTTGTTGAGGTATAACCTGTCTTGCAACAGATTGGATCCGGATTGAAATTCGTTTCCTCCGCTGGCTACATACAGGTCCTGGTCCCCGTCCCCATCTGCATCAAAGAAAAGGGATCCCATATCCTCGCTTGCTGCATGCCTTGCCCACGGCTGGCTTGCTGCTTTTTCAAACCAGTTTTGATGTTGCAGGTACAATGTGCCTGCCTGGCCTTTTGCACCACCGATAAAAAAGTCTTCCATGCCGTCTGCGTTCACATCACCTTTGCTGATGAAAGGGCCAAGGGTCGACTGCTTGTAAGGCAACAGGACCTCACGGATAAAATCATCGTATACATTCTCCCTGTGTACGAAATCAATTCCGGTTTCTTTTGACACAGCTTCCGTAAACAACTGGGGTCGGGTAATTTCTTCATCTGTGGTTTTCGATGCAGCATTTTCCTGTGTCAATTCGATGGTTTCGTTCGAAGGGATATTTTCCAAAATCTGGACGTGCCCGTTGGGCCAGGTGACTTCAAGTTTGTCGACTGTTTTCACATCCCCCAGGCCGAAATGGAGGGCATGTTCCATGCTGGACTGGAAACCCCTGACAGGGCTGAATTCGGCGATTTGCTGTGCAGGACCATAATGCAACTTCACCCGCGTGCCAACCATTGGACCTGAACTTTTCAATATGATGCGGAGAAAATGGTTTTGGGTCATGTCGCTGGCCTGGTTGCGATACACGTGTGCATAATCATCGATGTTGTTTACGACCAGGTCCAGGTCACCGTCATTATCCAGATCTCCGTATGCTGCTCCATTGCTGTACCCGGGATGGTTTATCCCCCATGTTTTTGAGATATCCTCAAATTGGAGGTTTCCGTCATTTCTGAAGACCATGTTTGACAATTTTATCTCGGGTATTTCTTCCCAAAGCGCTTGCCTTAGATCATTCGGTACATTTCCCCCATGGGCTTCGCGGACCTCCCTGAGCTTCATGCGGAAGTCATTGTCCCGGTAATACCGCCTGCTCCCGTTCGTAACAAAATAATCCCGGTATCCATCGTTGTCAAAATCAGCCAACAGTGAAGCCCAGCTCCACTCGGTTTTTCCGACCCCTGTGAGAAAAGGGATATTCGAGTATTGGCCATTTCCAAGGTTCAACTGAAGCGAGTTGAACATGTACTGGTGCTGGTACTGCATTTCTTCCACGGCAAACCTGAAGAGCTCCGTGTTCATCGGGGCCATGAGCGTTTTTGACCGAAAGTGGTCTTTCGAAGCCATGTCAACCACAGCGATCTCCTGATGGCCATCATTATTGATATCCGCGATGTCGATACCCATTCCGAACCAGGAAATTTGTTTCGTGCGTTGTTTGAGTTCATCCTTGAATGAACCATTTCCCTGGTTTACATACATGAAGTCGGGGACGGAATAATCATTCACGACGTACACGTCCGGATAATTGTCATTGTTGAAATCGCTCACAGCAACACCGAGTCCATACCCGTACTGAAGCATCCCGGCTTCTTCTGTAACATCAAAAAATTTGCCACCCCGGTTTTCAAACATCTTGCAGCTTGCCTCCCTCAGCCGCTCCTTATTTTTGATATCTTCCAGGACAAGCAGGATGTTTTGGCGGAAATACTTTGACTCATTCAATACAAAGCAATCCAGGTCACCATCCAGGTCATAATCGAAAAAAGCAGATTGAATGCTCAGGTTTGGATCGTTCAATCCGATGTTTTGCGCAACCTGGGTAAAGGTGAGATCCTTGTTGTTCATGTACAACAGGTTTTGCCGTTTATTGGGATCAGGGTCCGGCCCTGCCTGGCACACATAAATATCGAGCCATCCGTCCTGGTTGATATCCACCATATTGACACCTGTGGCCCAGTGTTTGTCGGCATTTACTCCTGCGGAGATACTGATGTCCCTGAATTTCATGTCCCCCTCATTGAGGAAAAGTTTGTTGTTGACCACATTCCCGCTGAAAAACACATCGTTCAGGCCATCATTGTTGATGTCTCCGATGGCGACGCCACCACCGTGATAATAGTATTCAAACGACAGGACGTTGTTTCTGCTGAAAATGTCCTCGACGAGGTCATTGCGAAAATCGATGCCTGAATCCTTTGCGGTCACGAGTTCAAACAGCGTTTGTGCTTTCGTATCAGGTTCGGCTTGCTTCCCGCAAGAATAAATGGTGAAAATGAAGAGGAACAGGCAAGTGTATTGCAGTATTTTCATGTGGGACAGATTCATATGCGCAATGATTTCCAGAGAAAGGCTAAAATTACAATGATCTACCCAAATCGTGCCTCAAATTTAAAGTGTTTCCCTGCTGCCTTTTTCGTGGCTGTAGCGTGAAGGATTTTCCGGGTGATAGGCCCCGGGAAAATCATTTTACACGCTTGATGCACAACCCGGGTATATGTGAGTGATACTTGATTGAATTCGGCATTCTGCGTTTTGAGAGAAGTGTGTATTTTACACCATCGAAAACCAACCCGGCTGCCAGGCTGGAATAAATCGGATCAGGTATGAAATTTCATTTTATCGACTATGCCATTTTTGTCGCGTA
>JARQTN010000171.1:9678-16123 GCA_029976695.1 Lewinellaceae bacterium | reverse complement strand
GCGTGATGTACTACAGACTCGACGCTGGCGAATACACAGCTACGAAGAAGATGGTCAGGGTGAAATAACCCTGCATGCAAGCAACAAAAAAGGCGCTTCACGATCGATCGTGAAGCGCCTTCCTATATCTCAAGGGGATTAAACCTCCTTGAATTCATTGTTGATGGTTTCCATCAACTCGTTGATTTCTGATTTCGTTTTTGTCCAGCCATCCTGTACGGCATGTTCTACATCATAAATCGCCTGGTCAACACTTTTTTCATAAGCCTTCAGCTCTGAAAGCTCTTTCTCCAGCTCAGTTTTTTGATCTTCTGATGTATTTTCCAATGATTTCTCCAAGTCTGCCATTTGGCTTGCAATATCATCCTTGAGGTCGCGCAAATCTGCTGCAAGTTCTTCCTGCTCATTCCTGAAAATATCAGCGAAATCCTCTCCGGCTTCTTCAAGTGTTTCTTCCGCACGACTTGTATTCGTCTCGGAGGTGCAACTGTTGAATGAAATGATTGATGCTGTCAACATGATGAATATGACAATGATTGATTTTTTATGAAATAGCATAGTTTATTTTTTTTATTAAAAATGAATAATTAGATACGTTCGGACCTTGAGGTACTTGGCTAATTGAAATGTATGGCGAATGCATAAGTAAATGAGCATTCCGAACATGATGATGATCAATGCCCGATTAGCCGCAAAAGCCGGGGATACAGGAATCAATTCGGTCAGGCCGTTCTACTTTTAATTTATCGGCCTGAGGTAAGGGGAGAGAAGATGGCGATCAATTAACGCTTGGCCATTCTGAAAATGAGGGAAATGATAAAGAAAACGAGGAAGATGTAAAAAATGATTTTGGCAATCCCTGCCGCAGTTCCTGCAATGCCACCAAATCCGAAAATAGCGGCAACAAGTGCGATGACAAAGAAGATGAATGCCCAGCGTAACATAATGGGTTTAGGTAATTGGTGATAAAATTGATTGTTGGATACTTTTGCAAATTGATGATTGATCAGAATGGCAAAAGTTCATTCTTCAAAGCAGCATGTTTAAGCGAGATCGTATTTTGAAAGAAATGACCGCGTGGCTTCGTAAATAGATTCTGCCTCAGAAAAGTCTTTAGCATAGGGTTTTTCCTCCATTGTACTTGCACTTTTCAGTTGCTCCTCAATGCGTTTGTCGTGCGCATCAAGTTCTTCCCAGAAGGAATCATTGATCTGCCTGGCCACTTCGGAACCCCGTTCCTGGTCCCTCACCTTTTTTCGGATATCCCTTAACAAGCGCTTGTATTTTTCAAGTTCCTGGGTATAGCTAATTGGTTTTTTCTGATTTTTCATACACTCGTCTTACAAGATGGACATAGATATTGTTCGATCTTACTGATTTTCAATGCATTCAGATAGGCTGAACCCACCAGGCCTGCTGTGTCAAGTATGGCTTACTGCATCCTGTTGAGGAGATGGATTATGGTGATGTGAGAAAAAAGAGAGCCACCCAGGAGACTCGAACTCCCGACCCACGCATTACGAATGCGTTGCTCTACCGGCTGAGCTAGGGTGGCTTCTGAATGTCAAATACTGAGGGTTGTCCTTTTGACGGCGGAAAATTAAAGATAAATCGGGAGTTTACAAATGATATTTATGGCTTCAACAGGTCCTGATGGATATCATGATGCATCTGTTTAACTTTCGAGCAGCATAAAGTTGAAGTGAGCTTAAGGCAGGGAAAAAATCCTGTTGATCATCTACTTCCTTTTTGAGATCCGGCAAGTGGTGAGGACCACAGTCTTCTTATCTTGTGCGTTCAATCCAGATGATCATGTGATTGCGCACACTTTATATGAATCATGAAAAGCAATAAGGATGGGTACATTTGCGAGATCCCTCATGTCAGGTATCATTTGTGTTTTCCTGTTTCTTGGCCCGGCCCCGGGTTTTACCCAGCAAGATGATCATGTTTCTGTGGATGACCAGGGCATCCTGCGCTGGAATCCAAGCGGTGATGAAGTGTTTGGATTCGGTATCAATTACACTGTCCCATTCGCCCATGCATTTCGCTCTGCACAAAAACTTGGAATAGACCCGGAGGAGGCGATCCGGCATGATGTGTATCACTTTGCCCGCCTGGGATTTGATCTGTACCGGGTGCATGTATGGGATTGCGAGATCAGCGATACACTGGGAAACCTGCTTGAAAATGAACATCTCAGGCTTTTCGACTACATGTTGCATGAAATGCAGGAGCGGGGTATGCGAATGGTCCTGACGCCAATCGCTTTCTGGGGAAACGGGTGGCCCGAACGGGATTTCCCGACTCCGGGATTTTCCACCAGATACGGGAAGGATGCGTGCCTTGTCAACGAAGAAGCAATCAAAGCCCAGGAAAAATATCTGTTCCAGTTCCTGAACCATGTCAACCCCTATACGGGAAAAGCGTACAAAGACGATCCGGAAATCCTGGCATTCGAGATCAGCAATGAACCGCATCACCGGGATTCGGCCCGGCATGTGAAAGCATATATTCAGCGATTGCTCGGGGCGATGCGAAATACCGGCTGTGAAAAGCCCATTTTTTATAATGTATCGCACAGTGTGCATCTTGCCGGGACGTATTTTGAATCCGGCATAGACGGCGGAACGTTCCAGTGGTATCCCACTGGCCTGGGGGCGAGGGAGGAAATCCGGGGGAACGTACTGCCGAATGTGGACAATTACGATATCCCGTTCGATGACGTGATCAGAAAGCACGGTGGTGCTAAGCTGGTCTATGAATTTGATGCAGCGGATGTCGGAAAATCATATGTGTATCCGGCAATTGCCCGGAGCTTCCGCAAGGCAGGGATCCAGATCGCTACACACTTTTCATGGGACCCGACCTTTTTGGCATTTGCCAATACGGAATACAATACACACTACATGAACCTGGCGTATACGCCACAAAAGGCACTTGGCCTGATGATCGCCGGGGAAGTCTTCCACAGGATACCGCTCTGCAAGGACTTTGGGAAATACCCGGAGAATGCAACATTCGGGCCTTTTCGTGTCTCCTATGAAGAGGATTTGGCTGAAATGGCCACGGATTCAGTCTTCCTGTACAGCAACGATACCGACACACCTCCTCCTGATCCCGGCAAACTTGAGCGCATTGCGGGATTTGGGCATTCGCCTGTAGTCGGGTATGATGGGGCAGGGGCCTATTTCCTGGACCGGATCGAAGACGGGGTCTGGCGGCTTGAGGTGATGCCGGACGCCATCCAGGTCGCAGATCCCTATGGACGGAACAGCCTGGACAGGGAAGTGACCGAGATCAAATGGGCAGAATGGCCGATGGAGATCAGGTTGCCCGATCTTGGTTCGGGATTCAACATAAAAGGGCTTACAGGGGGAGGCGAGGATATTCCTCCGGCTGATCAATACAGGATCCTGGTGAAGCCCGGAGTGTATCTATTAAACAGGGCAGGGGTGGAATCAAATGTAAGCGCCACTACTCCCTGGAAAAATATCCAGCTGGGTGAATTTACCGCCCCACCCGCATCAATTTCAGATACACATGTGATGCACGATCCTGCCCCGGAGATCGAGGCAGGTAAGGATTATCTCGTGGAATCGGTCATCGCTTTTCCTTCGGATTCCATGAGGGCCGTTGTGTGGGCATATGGGGCTGGGTGGGCGCGCAAGCAGATCACAATGGAACGGATACGCGCCTGCACTTACCAGGCGGTGATCCCGTCCGAAATGGTCAGGAGGGGATTCCTGAGGTACTACATCGTCATCGAAACGCCTGAAGGGGTACATACTTTTCCGGGCAACCTGGACAAGATCCCGTCTGCATGGGATTTTCGGGATATGGGCCAGTATGAGATCCGCGTGGTGGATTCCGGATCACCTGTCTGCTTGTTTGATGCTCGCAGGGACAATGATGAGGTGCATCGCCCATGGCTGCCTGGTTCGGGCCTGTATCCTGTGGAAGGCACACTGGATGATGAATTGCAAATGAATGTCAGGGAACTGTTCAAGGTTGATCCTGAAAACCCAAATGCGGCTGAGATCCATGACTACAGTATGAAGTTCTGTTTTCAGGAGCGGATCAAGGGGAGGAGCGGGATGAGTGCGTTCAGTGAACTCGTTCTCAATGGAAGGGCCCTGAACGACAAGCCTTGTACTGTCCAGTGCGCGCTGATCACAAAAAATGGCCAATGCTACGGAGGCATTGTCGAAGTCTTGCCGGAAAGGGGAAATTATCGGTTGGCCCTCGATCAATTTAAGCCGGTCCGGATGGTGACATTACCCACGCCATATCCCACATTTTTACCCTACTATTTTGAGCCGGGCGGGATCCTGCCATTAAATCTTGATGAAATCGAAAGCATCCAGGTTTCCATAGGCCCGGGCATCCCCGCTTCGGAACTAGGCCAGCCGCAAGGCATTGCCATCGAAAGCATCTGGCTGGAGTGACCAGACAGGCTCATTTCAACTGGACTGATGACTACCGCCCGGTCACAACGAGTTTTTCGACAAAGACCTGGTTCCCGGCCTCGATCCGGACATAGTAAATACCCGGCGGGATATCCTGCAGATCAATGGCATTTCCAACCGGATTGAATGATCTTGTGACTTGTCCATTGTTGTCAAATACCATGATCCTGTCCATCTTTTGGATCCCTGTGATCCGGACTTTGCCATCGCTGACAGGATTGGGAAAGATGCGCACTTCAGGATCATCCATTACAGAGGCTGATGAAAGCAATGTTTCAGAGACATACTGCCTGAGCCATTGCAGCGCCGGCCGTTCTGTCACACCGTCTTCATCAACCAGGTAAGCCATCTGGTCTGTCCGCCATAATCCGACACGATATCCCCAAAGTGTAATCCCTTCCACTGCCGGGTGTTCCCAGAACAATGGGAAGATCCGCTGGTATTCATCCAGTTGCTCCTGGTCCGTTGGTCCGTCGATGTCCATTTCCGTAACATGTATCGGCAGTCCGGTGGCAGCCAGTTTGTCGAGGTTTGAGGCCATCACTGCGTTGCTTGCTGTTGTAGAGAAGGCGTGTGCCTGTACCCCGATGACGTCTACCAGGTTTTCTGCCATTAGGCCATTGATGATAGCCAGGTATTTGTTCGTATTCGGGTTGCTGTTGACGATATTATAGTCATTGATGGCCAGTTTGGCATTCGGAAAATATTGCCTTGCCATCCTGAATGCCTCGATGATCCAGTCGAAGCCAGTCGACCCCGTGCCGCCGAGCGCGTTGATATAGTTACCTCCGCCATTTCCTGGCGAATTCGGTGGATCATGGATGGGCTCATTGACGACTTCCAGGAAATCAATGTCCGGATATCTTTCTGCGACTGCCTGGAACCATTCCCTGATCTCTTCCAACTGTTCATTCGCCGGTAAATTTTCGATCCATGACGGCTGCTGGTTGCCCCAGATCAGCACATGGTGGCGATACAAATAGCCGTTGTCCTTCGCGAGTTGGTAGGCCGCATCCAGCCCTGACCAGTTCATCACACCGCGCGTACGCTCCACCGATCCCCACTTTCCGGCATTTTCGGGTGTCACCTGGTTCCAGTAGTTTGTGAAGAAAGGAGCCTGGGCGTTACTGTGGGCACACCCCAGAAATTTTGGTTTTCCCTCTGCGATCGGTTCCGTTTCTTCGATTTCCATCCCGTCCAGCGCAGCGACGGTCACAGGCTGGTCAGCAGGGGCAAAGGCGATTTTATCGAGGAGCAAGCCATCCTCCCTTGCGCCGATCTGCAGGATCAGGGGAGATGCTGTTTCCTGGACATCGAAAGCGATCGGGATTTCATCGCCCATAAACTCGGAAAGGTTGATCCATTTCCAGATGTTGGATCCTGCATTGCCGCTGCCGCCAACAATGGCATCTGGTGATGTGTAGCCAACTGAATTCAGGTTATTCACCCTGATCCAGTCAGCTTCGGATGTTGGTGATTTCGTGCCAAATCCATTGCCATTAAAAAAGCTGTCGTCATCCGCCCCGGCCGGCCCGACGTTGATGCGTGCATAGAGGTCATAAGTACCGGTTGCCTGGAATGTGATCTGGAGGGTAATGATCCTTTCAGCTCTTTCCGGGTGCGTCTGGGTGCCATTCGTTGAGATGGTCACATAAGTAACGTCACCGGATGTCTCTGTATTCCATTCATTCCCGATGTCGCCATCCTCAAGTTCTGCAACAACAAGATTTGACTGTGCTTGTGAAAACAGGTGCAACAATGCGCATAAAATGACTAGAGACAGGCTGCGAATTTCCATGGTAAATCGTTATTTAATATGAATTTCAGCAATGGGTTTTGATCTGATTGGCATTCTTGCCAGGATGCCTTATTACGTGCAATCGATTGCATAAAGATACGACTTAGCCTCCATTCAACCATGCGAATCCCTGGCAGGCGGATCGATTTTCTCCGGGAAAGTCGCAAATATGCCATTT
>JARQTN010000171.1:0-9578 GCA_029976695.1 Lewinellaceae bacterium | reverse complement strand
GACAGCACAAAAGCAAAAAAAATACACAATCGATTGCGTAAATTTTTAGATTAGTCCTATATTTAAGAACCATAACGAGTTCACAATCCCCTTACATGAATACAGAAATTATCGACTATTAATCTACAAATCGTAAGTAATGATGGAAACCCAACTCGTATTTCAAAAGAGCCGAAGCGTGGTGCACAGGGTGAGCCACGTATTGCTCTTTTTATTCAGTTTGTGCAGTATCACCCTTGCACAGAACGTCAGCGTTTCTGGTACCGTTACTTCCGCTGATGACGGAGAGCCCCTGATCGGGGTGAATATCTTCGTCCAGGGGACCGACGTAGGTACCGTGACAGACTTTAACGGGGAGTACAAACTCGATGCTGCTTCCGATGCCGTCTTCGTGTTCAGCTATATCGGCTATCAAACACAGGAAGTGCCCATTAACGGAAGGAGTGTTGTGGATGTCTCCATGCAGCTCAGTGCAACCGCACTGGATGAAGTCGTCGTTGTCGGCTACAGTACGATGGAAAGGAACAACGTGACCGGATCAATTGCTACCGTGGATATCGAAGCACTCGAAGAGGTGCCGGTGCCGAACGTCGTGGAAGGCCTCCGCGGACAAGTGCCCGGCCTGCGCGTGTCAAGGACGACAGGGCAGCCCGGTTCAGGGATCACCTTCCGGATCAGGGGAACAAACTCACTGGGAGCAGCTGCCGGGGATATCGACGATACGAATTCCCCGATCATTGTGGTCGACGGGGTGCCGCTCGTCGGTGGCAATCTCGCTGAGTTGAACCCCGATGATATTGAAAGCATCAACGTCCTCAAAGATGCCGCTGCGGCTTCCATCTTTGGATCCAGCGGCGCAAACGGGGCGGTGCTGATCACAACAAAAAGCGGTTCCGCAGGCAAGCCCAAGATAAGCCTGAATGTATCCACCGGTTACGAGAACCTGGCACAGCGGATCGATTTCATGAATGGTGACCAGTATGTCCAGTATTTGCTGGATTCTGAAGCGGCCATTGGAAACGAATCGCCCAATATCAACACGCTGCTGGACCCGGTAGAGCTCAAAAATTACATTGCCGGCGAATCCGTGGACTGGCAGGATGAACTCCTGGGGACAGGGAGGCAGCACAATGTCGGGCTCTCGATTTCTGGAGGCTCTGAGCGGTTCAAGTTTTATTTGAACGGGGATGCTTTCCTGCAAAACGGTATCGTGGCCAGTTCTGACTACAACAGGTATTCTGTGAGGTTTAACGGGGAATACAAGGCTGCGAACTGGCTCGATGTTGGTGCGCGGGTGCAGCTGACCAAAAGCTTTGCGGATGAAACGGCAAATGCAATTACAGACTTTAACGTGAATGGAGCTTTTGCACCTTTCATCCCGATCAGCAACAATACACCCCTTGGGGACCTGTACGAGGAAGATGGCGTCACCTACACCAAATTCATCAAGGGTGACCAGTTTCAGGTCAATCCCTTCCACCGGTACAATGAATCGCAGCTGGACAGGGAGGTGACAAGGTCATACATTAACCCTTACCTGAACATCCATATCCTGGACGGGCTGACCTATACACTCAACACATATGCTGAGGACAGGGAGGAATTTTTTGGCCGGTTCTGGTCCTCCAATTTTGCCGATGCCACACCAAGTGAGGCACAGATCATTGAAGGCAAGGGGATCACCTACCTGGTTGATAATATCCTGAACTACAAGAAATTATTTGGCAAGCACTACTTCAATGCGACCGCTGTCTATGGATTTCAGACCTATGATTTCAAGCAGTCGGATACGGAGGCCGAATTTATCCCGACCGACCTGTTGGGGTACAACGCCATCGGGTATGCCCTGAATACGGATATGCAATACAACTGGTCACGGGATGACTGGGGCCGGATCTATCTGGTCGGCCGTCTTGGGTACACATATGATGACAGGTACAGCCTGACATTTACCGTTCGCCGCGATGGATCTTCCAGGTTTGGTCCGAATAACCGTTGGGGAACCTTCCCTTCGATCTCGGGGGCCTGGAATATTCATAATGAGCAGTTCATGAATGGCGGTTTATTCGATTTCCTGAAACTGAGGTTGAGCTATGGCGTGATGGGGAATGACCGGTTCCCGACATATTTCTACCGTGCCGGTACGAACAACGTGCAAATTGTCCTGGGCAATGACACCTTCAATGGCTTTGGTCTTGCTTCCAACGCACCAAACCCGGACCTGAAGTGGGAAACGAGCAAACAGATCAATGCGGGTTTTGATTTTGGCCTCCTTGGCAACCGGTTGAGCGGGTCATTCGATATCTACCAGACAAACACCTCCGATCTCCTGTTGTTTGAAACGATCATTGGTGTGGTGAATAACGGGTATACGCAATATGCTTCCAATATCGGTGAGACCAAAAGCTGGGGGATCGATGTTGGCGTGAAATACGACGTCCTCAGGTTAGGGGATTTTTCATGGAACCTTGCATTGAACTGGGCGATGGACAGGAACGAGATCGTCCGGTTGAGCACCACCAGCGAAGATGAGCAAGGCAACCCGATCGACAATCCGGCGAATGGCTGGTTTATCGGGGAAGATATCCGCGAGATCTTTGATTACCAGTATGAAGGTGTCTGGCAAACGGACCAGGCTGATGAGGCCGCTTTATGGGGCGCCCAACCTGGTGATCCGATCATTGCCGATCTGGATAATGATGGCGTGATTACAAGTGATGACAGGACGTTTTTGGGCAATCCGACCCCGAGCTGGTACGGCGGATTGCGCAGCTCATTCAGCTGGAAAGGTCTTGAACTTTCCATCCTGATCGAGTCTGTACAAGGGGTAACACGAGTGAATAATTACATTGGAGCTTTTGCGGGCAGGAGTAACCAGGTCAACATCAACTACTGGACTCCGACCAATCCTTCGAATGAATACCCGAGGGTCGGGCCCGGAAATGCCATGTCTGGTGGCTTGTTTGCGAATTCCATCCGGGTGCAGGATGCTTCATTTACATCGCTACGGAATGTTTCGCTGAGTTACAGGTTACCCCAGTCGCTGATCGACAACCTTCCGGTGAGCAATCTATCGCTATATGTGCGGGGCAATAATCTGCACTACTGGACGGACTATGTGCATTCATTTTCGCCCGAATCATCTTCTGGATCATACCCGCTCACGAGAACGTGGGTATTTGGAGCAAACATTACATTCTAAACTTTAAAATGAGTATACAATGAAATACATCAAATTATATACGCCGGTCCTTGTGATCATTGCACTGATGTTTTCGGCATGTACAGATTCCATCCTGGAACGTGAAGAGAAGGATGTCGTGCCGGCGGACCGTGTATTGAACACGTTGGCCGGTGTGGAAGCCGTACTCTTCCAGGTTTACCAGGCAGGGCGCTCCCCGCATCAGAATCCGGACATCTCCTTATTCAAGCAGTGCGGCACGGACCTGGTCAGAAACGGTACGCATATGGTGGACGTGCCCGAAGCCGGTATGCGCGGGATGAATACCTACAGCAGTGGCTTTTCAGCGGTGAGTAACCTCATCAACGATATTTGGGATGTGTACTATGGTGCCATTTCAAATTGCAACCTTGTGATCCAGGCTTCCGAAACATTCGAAGCGAATACGGACCAGGAGGAAGCCCAGCTTCTCGCATTCAAAGGTGAAGCACTTGCGATGCGGGCCTATTTTTACCTTGACCTCGTCAGGAGATGGGAGAATGTGCCGATATCCGTACCTCTTGAACCTGGTGCGCCTCCGGCTACAGAGGCACCACTCGCTCCAAAGGAAGTGATCTATGACCTGATCATCAGCGACCTGACCGAAGCTGTCCAGCTCCTGCCGACAAGGATAGAAAATGGAAGCGTGGGCAAACCCTCCAAGGGATTGGCCAACCTGCTCCTCGCAGAAACATACCTTGACCTTGGCATGAATGCAGAAGCTGCACAAGCAGCGGATGCGGTGATCAATGATGCATCCTATGCCTTCCAGCCGCTCGACATGATCTTTGGCCAGGAAGGCGGAAAACTGGGTGTTGAAAACAACAACGAGATCATATTCTCCTGGATCTTTGATCCGGCGGTGATCGACCAGTCGCAATATACTTCCGTCATGTACACACCACTTTATGACAGGGTGCCTGGAATAGCGCGGACAATGGCACAGGGAGGACGCCCCTGGTCAAGGTTCTCACCATCAGAATACTACTGGACACTTTTTGAGGAAGGTGATGGCCGACTGGAAGCCTGGCACAAATTAGCCTGGATCCTGGATGATCCTGATGAAATCATCCCGGAGTCTGGAAAATCTGAAGGAGAGCTTGCGGTTGACGGGTATATCGACCTGTGGTGCTCAACAGACCTTGAGTGCCGCTATCTTGAACCTACAACCACGAAACACTGGGAAGGTGAGGAATACGGCCGGACCACCGCTGAGGGTGAGGGATACCGAAATATCATCGTATACCGCTGGTCACAGGCCTACATCCTTGGTGCGGAAGCACATTTCAAGGCGGGAAATGTCACCCGGGCCACAGAGTTGATCAATGCACTTCGCGAAAGGGCGTATGGGAACTCCGACCATAATTTCACCAGTGTGGATATGAATGTAATCATGGATGAACAAGCGCGTGAACTTGGACATGAAGGGCACAGGTGGTATATCCTGAAAAGGAATGGCATGCTGATGGAAAGGGTCATGGCCCACAATCCGGATGCGGCTCCGAATATCCAGTCCAAGCACGTCAGGTGGCCAATTCCGCAGACGTTTGTGGACCTCGCAGGCGTAGAGCAAAACGAAGGCTATTAATTAAATCAAGAATTGCAGAATATCATGAAAAATAAAGTCTTATATATCATTCCAGGCCTCCTCATGTTCAGCCTCTTTTTCCTGATTTCAGGATGTGAGAAAGACGATGAGATCGGGCCGACTGTTACCGTCACAAGTGTGAATCCGAATGCAGCGTACGGACTGGATGAAGTAACGATCCAGGGCGAAAACCTGAATACAGTACGTGCATTGTTTGTGGGTGATAAAAACGCTCAGGTCGTCAGCCAGGATGCGAGTTCGCTCACCTTTATCGTACCAAAGGAGGCAGCGCCCGGCCAGACACTCATCACGCTGGCCATGCTCAATAATTACAGGGTGACAGCTGCATTTGAAATGCTGGTACGCCCGATCCCGGAGATCTATGCGATTTCCCCAAGTGCCGGTGCGCCCGGGGACCAGATCACGATTGCTGGCCTGAACCTGGGCAGCCTGCAGTCTTTGACAGTCGCCAATATTGAAGCAACGATTGTATCGGCTACCAACGCTGAACTGGTTTTTGAGGTGCCGGACGGGGCTCCAAATAACCAGCCCGCAGAGATCAAACTGACAACGGAAGAAGTTGAAGTGACGAATGAAACCGTCTTCTTTGTCGGCCAGAACATGATCCAGAACAGTGACTTTGAAGCAGGCAGCGGCGATGATTTTGACAGTTGGGAAAAACTGAACGGGGGTGACCAGATGACTGAGGTGTCCGGCAATGATGCTTACTACGGTAGGTCAATCCGGATTGTCGGGGCGAACAATCCGGACCAGCCCTGGCGGACCCAGTTAGCCAGCGCCGAGATGCAACTCAACTTTGAATCGGAGTACACAGCCATGATGTGGGTGAAAGCAGAAGCTGAAGGCGCTTCCATGAGGATTTCCGCTTCACAGTTTAACCATCACGGAAGCGGTTCAGATTACTTTTATGGTGACCAGATGGAAATCCCGACTGAATGGACACAGCTGACCTGGACGTTTACGGTCGGGGCGGACCTGCCCTCCCACAAACTGGTCCTCGACATGGGATTCACGGATGTCCCGTTCCTCGTGGACAATGTGATTTTGATCGAGACAGGGGCCGCCGGCCCTGGTATTCCGGAGAATCTTCTTGGAGATGGGGGATTTGAGAACGGGCTGTACTCTGAGGCAGCACCAAATCCCGGCGCTTCATGGCAAATCCTGAACGGTACGATCGAGATCACGACAGTGGCGGATGAAGTGCATTGCGGCGACCAGGCGATCAAGGTGACTGGTGCGGGTGCCAACCCCTGGGATACGCAACTGGCCGCAGATGTGGTGCCGCTGGAATTTGAGAAACAATATGAAGTCAGGCTTTGGGCGAAAGCGGCAGGCCCGGACGCCATCATGCGTGTTTCATGTTCAAGGTGGAACAACAGTAATGGCGATGACTACTTCTACGGATCGGATGTCACCCTGACAGAAGAATGGGCTGAATATTCATGGGTGTTTACCGTTGGAAAAGATATTCCGGATGGACACCATCTCGTACTCGACATGGGTGCTTCTGCACAGGTTTTCTTCATAGACGATGTCAGCCTGAAAGCATATGTGCCTCCAGTGAATATCCTTCCAGATGGCGGGTTTGAGAATGGATTGTACTCGGAATCAGCCCCGAATGAGAATGCTACCTGGCAGATCCTGAATGGCACCATCGAGGTCACCACCAATGCGGATGAAGTGTTCAGCGGCAGCCAGGCGATCAAAGTCACCGGGGCGGGAGCGAATCCCTGGGATACACAATTAGCGGCTGATGTTGTTCCATTGACTTTTGAAGGACGCTATGGTGTGAAACTTATGGCGAAAGCAGCCGGCCCCGATGCTGTGATGAGGATTTCTGCTTCAAGGTGGAATAACAGCAACGGTGATGATTATTTCTATGGAGATGACGTAACGCTGACGGAAGAATGGGCCGAGTATACATGGGAATTCACTGTTGGAAAAGACATCCCGGATGGACACCACATTGTCCTGGATATGGGCGCTTCAGCGCAGATCTTCTTTATTGATGATGTGGTGCTTTACGAGATTCCTGCATTTACCTGTCCCTGATCGCAAGCGTGATTCAGGTACAAATATGTTTTGAAAGGGTTCATTCGGAAAGTGTATTTAAATGTGAGAGTTTAACTGTCGTGTCGACAGGCGCTTTTTGACGCCACACGAACATTTCTGAATGAATTCTTGTGGAAATTTAGTGAACAGAGGCTATCCCGACCCGGGATAGCTTCTGTTTGTTGTATCCCTGATAAACAACCTGTGAATTGGATAAATGTCAACTTCATATACATCCCTTTCCTTTAAATCATCTTCCTATGGATCTACTCGGAATCCGACTGCGCAAATTCATCCGCTTCACCTCCTCTGTACTGATTATGGTCCTGTCCGGCATGCTTTTGGGTCAGGAAGGGCCGCGCATTTTGCACAACTTCGACTTTGACTGGAAGTTTATCCTGAATGATTCCATTGAAGCCAATGCGGATATGTACAATGAAGCAAAATGGGAACCCGTACAGTTGCCGCATGACTGGAGCATCCTGCTCCCGCTTGACAGGAAAATCGGAGGCAGCATGGGATTTATGCAGGGAGGCAAGGGGTGGTACAGGAAGACTTTCGAATTGCCCGCGGATATGAAAGGGAAGCAGGTGTCTATCGTATTCGATGGGGTGTATCACCAGAGTGATGTGTACATGAATGGACATCACCTGGGATTCCACCCTTACGGATACACCGGGTTCGAATATGAGCTGACGCCGTATTTGAAGAGCGGGGAAAATGAGATCATCGTGCAGGTTGACCACAGCAACTGCCCTTCATCCCGCTGGTACTCGGGATCCGGGATCTACAGGCATGTCTGGCTAAAGGCCCTGGAACCTGTCCATCTCAAAACCGGCGGCATCTGGGTGACTACTCAGGAAGTCGGGGATGGATCTGCCAGGATCTTGATCCATACAGAGTTTGAGAATAAATCCGGCAGGAACCTGCGTGTTCGGGTTGTTCATACGGTCCTTGACAGGGAAGGAAATGAAATAAAAAGCACCTGGTCGGAATGGATGGTCCAAAAAGGGGAATCTGAATCGTTCAGTTCCGAAATGCAAATCGAGGATCCGGAGTTGTGGGATATTGATCACCCGGATCTATATACTGTTGTGACGCGATTAGAGGTCAAAGGCAGGGTGGTGGACGAGAAAGCCGAAAAGTTCGGGATCCGTACGATCCGGTTTGAGGCAAATGAAGGATTTTTCCTGAACGGGAAATCCGTAAAAATGAAAGGTGTCAACCTGCATGCAGACGGCGGCCTTGTCGGCATGGCTGTTCCGGAAGGCATCTGGTTGCGCAGGCTGAAAAAGCTGAAGGAATTCGGCGTGAATGCGATCCGCTGTGCCCACCACCCGCCTGCACCTGAATTCCTCGACATGTGCGATAGCCTGGGATTCCTGGTCATCGATGAGGTGTACGACAAATGGCGGACGACAGGATGGTTCTTCGGGTATTACACCAAATACTTTGATGACTGGTGGCAGCATGACCTGGATGCAATGATCAAACGGGACCGGAACCATCCTTCGATCGTGCTCTGGAGCATCGGCAACGAGATCAGTGAGCAGGGAGACACCACCGGGGTAGCGGTCCAGACGGCAAAAATGCTGCAGGATCATGTGCATGCCACGGATCCGACAAGGCCAGTCACCATTGCGATCGCTCCCGGCGACCTGAGTGACCGGGCATACCACCGAAATGGATTTACAGAAGTTTTTGACGTCATCGGGTACAATTATTCCGAACCGATGCTGCCCGCCTACCACGAAATGTTTCCGGATGCGATCATGTACGTCTCCGAGGCTTTCCCTTACTACAACGGGAGGTGGAACTTCGTTCGCGATTATGCACCTGACAACCCCTGGTATGTCGTGGCCAACCATGATTTCCTGTTCGGCCAGTTTCTCTGGGCGGGGATCGACTATCTCGGGGAATCTTCGGGCTGGCCGAGCACGGGCTGGCCAACCGGGCTTTTTGATATCTGCATGTTTGAAAAGCCGCGCGCCGCGTTCCACAGGTCGGTATGGAATGATGAGCCGATGGTCCGGATCGCCGTTCGGGACCAATCCCTGGATATCGACCCCGGAAAGGATCACTGGAGCTGGCCGCACCTGGCGGCCCACTGGAATTTTCCGCAGTACAGGGGGCATATCATCGATGTGGAAACAGTAAGCAACTGCGATAGTGTTGGCCTCTGGGTGAATGACAAATGGATGGGCAAGCGGGCTACTGCTGACTTTCCGAACAATACCATCAAATGGCATGTGCCCTACGCCCGGGGGGAAATTCGTGCAATTGGCTACAACGACGGTGCGGAAGCAGCAACCTTCAAATTGGAGACCGCGGGTAAACCGGTTGCTGTCAGCCTGAAACCGGATCACCTGCGACTAAAAGCCGATGGCCAGGATGTGGTTCATGTGGAAATTCACCTGTTGGATGAAGAGGGAAGGCATGTTGCACACGACGACCGTGAGCTGGTAGTCGAACTCACCGGTGAAGGTGAGATCATCGGCCTGGGCAACGGGGATATGCGGAGGACGGAACCATATCGCATGGATCGCACGGAAACGGATTTCGGAAAAGCGTTGGCGATCATTAGGTCAACCAGAAACACGGGAGAAATCATGCTCCGAGTAAGTGGGAAGGGAATTACAGCATCTACTGTTCGCTTGTCTTCAAATTGATCCGGGGTACGCAAATGATGACGTGAAC
>JARQTN010000170.1:12321-16291 GCA_029976695.1 Lewinellaceae bacterium | reverse complement strand
CTTCCGCATGCAAGCAGGTATCGATATCGAGGCACTGAACCAGCAGATCTACATCGACAGCGCATTCGTGGACAAGATCCGGGAAACCGCCGGTACGGTGATCGTCGGCCAGGAAATCATGCTCAACAGGCTGATGCTCGGTTTGCTGTCAAACGGTCATGTACTGCTGGAGGGGCTCCCGGGGCTCGCCAAGACACTGGCCATCAAAACGCTGGCCGGGACGATCAACGCGACATTCAGCCGGATCCAGTTCACGCCGGACCTCTTGCCCGCAGACATCATCGGGACCATGATCTACAACCCCGCGCAAAACGAATTTACCGTGCGCAAGGGTCCGGTTTTCGCCAATTTCATCCTCTCGGACGAGATCAACCGGGCACCGGCAAAGGTACAGTCTGCCCTGCTGGAGGCCATGCAGGAAAGGCAGGTGACCATCGGAAAGGAAACCTTCACGCTGGAGGAGCCTTTCCTCGTATTGGCCACACAGAACCCGATCGAACAGGAAGGCACCTATCCCCTGCCGGAAGCACAGGTGGACAGGTTCATGCTCAAGGTGAAGATCGATTACCCCTCCCGCGAAGAAGAACAGGCCATCATCAGGAGGAGCCTGTCCGGGGAAACGGAAATTGAAGTCCAGCCGGTGGTTTCCCCCGCCGAGATCATTAAGGCCAGGGAAACGATCAGGAAGGTATATATGGATGAAAAGATCGAACAGTACATCCTGGATATCGTCTTTGCCACCCGGCAACCAGCCGATTTCGGCCTGTCAGAGCTTGATCCGCTGATCAGCTATGGTGGCTCTCCGAGGGCATCCATCAACCTGGCCAAGGCGGCCAAGGCCTATGCATTCATGAACCGGAGGGGGTTTGTGATCCCGGAAGACGTCCGGAATATTTGCGCAGACATCCTGCGCCACAGGATCGGGCTGAGCTATGAGGCAGAAGCCGAAAACATCACCCAGGAGGAGATCATCTCGAAGATCCTGAACACGATTGAAGTGCCATAAACCCGGAAGAACCGAAATGTCCAGATTGTGCACCTGCATATTGTCCGTATTCAGCCTGATTTGCACGGCCCAACCCCATCAGATGGATGAGGAAGTCGAGAACCGCTTTGCGCAAAGTGATTCGATCCACTGGACGACAGTCTATTCAGGGACATGGAACGACTTCCATCCTGTCGAGATCATCCTTTCATACAATGGATCCGAATACCACGGTGCCATCCGGTACCTTTCAAGCAACATGCAATATGACCTGGTCGGTGAAGATACCAGGGATGGCAGGGCCGTCCTGTTTGAAGTCGATTTTGCCTCCCGAAACAGCGGAATCATCAATGGGGAAGTGACCGATGTCCGCATATCCGGGTTGTGGAACACCATCCGGAATGACCGCGAATACAACTTCTCCGCTACGGCGGAGGCCGTCATCCCGCTGCAGAAATTCACGCCAGGGGCAACCAGTTATGCCGGCACGGAGGATGGTTCGAGCATGATCGTGCTCAAGGAAGCTCCGCGGCAGATTTCGGGGCAAATCATCAGGGGAGGAGCCACAGCGGCAGCGCTCATCTCCGGTGAGTGCAGTGACACGCCCTGCAGGAAATGGAAAGGGCGAGCCTATACACACGACAGGGTATTGGCAAACCTGGAAGTGAAGCCCGTCGGGCAGGGCGAAATCCTGGTTTCATGGGAAGACCCCACAGGGAAGTCAACCCGTACCGAAATGGTGGAATCCGCAACCGTACCGCTGGCTGTCAAATCATTTGTCCACTATGCCGGCTGTGCCGATCTCGCGTACATCGATTTTCCTGTCCCGGCTTTCAGGGACTGGATCTCGGAGAAAACAGCATCCTGGTGGCAGAGCAGTCTCGCCGCCATCCGCCAGTTCGAGCCCGCCGACATGAAGGTCAGCGAACGCCAGCAACTCGTCTGGAGCGGGTGGATGGAAATCGGGTATCTGGATACGGAAACGGCAACAGGGTTGCTCGTCCTGACGGGTCCTGATGTTTCGCATACCAGGTCCTTTGCACTGGACCGGAAAAAAGGAGAAATGATCCCCGTTGAGTCCTTCTTCAAAAAGAATGTTGACCTTCCATCCTTCACAAAATCCTGGGCAGATAAAAGACGCAATACCCTGATGACGGGTGGTGAACCGGACTATGACGAGTGGATCAGGAAGGCAGCATTTCAAAACATCTGTTTCCGGAAGGACGGGATGGCCCTCCAAACGGATTTCAACCCGGTATTCGGGATTGCAGAGCTGGTCATCCCGTATGCCGAAATACGGGGGAGTTTGAGAAGAAAAAGCCTGATTACTGGCTTGATGAACCAATAAAACGGAGGATGTGAATACGCGTGAACTGCTGAAAAAAGTACGAAAGGTCGAGATCAAGACGAAAGGCCTGAGCAAGCAGATCTTTTCGGGGGAGTACCACAGTGCTTTCAAGGGCAGGGGCATGTCATTCAGTGAAGTGCGCAATTACCAGTACGGGGATGATGTCCGCAACATTGACTGGAACGTGACGGCCCGCACGGGTGAACCCTATGTCAAGGTATTCGAGGAGGAGCGCGAACTGACGATGATGCTGCTGGTAGACCTGAGCCCGTCCGCGTTTTTCGGCACCAGGACCATGTACAAGGATCACCTGATCACGGAGATCTGTGCGGTCCTCGCCTTTTCCGCTGCGCAGAACAATGACAAGGTGGGCATCATCCTGTTCACCGACCAGGTAGAGCTCTACATCCCCCCGAAAAAAGGAAAATCGCATATCCTGCGGATCATCAGGGAGCTCATCAATTTTGAAGTGAGCGGCCACCAGACAGATCTCTCTGTGCCCCTGATCTACCTGAACAATGTGATCAAAAAACGGGCAATTTCCTTTCTCCTGAGTGACTTCCATACCGAAGGATATGGCGAAGCGCTGCGCATCGCAGCCAAAAAACATGACATCATCGGCCTTCATATTTTTGACGAGGCCGAGAAGAATTTGCCCCGTGCCGGATTGATCGAGGTACAGGATGCCGAAACGGGTACGACCCGCATCATCGACTCCTCCGATCCGCGCATCCGATCTGCCTACACGGCCCGCTTTGAGCAACACACGGCATACGCCAGGCGGAGTTTCCAGAAAGCCAAGTCAGACATCCTTTCCATCCGCACGGACGAATCGTATATCCCGGTACTTCACCAATTCTTTAAAAGGCGTACCAAGTGAAAAAGATCCTGACAATCACCGGCTTTTTCCTCTTTCACATGGCCAGCCTTGTGGCGCAGCCGCAGTTGAGGGTCGACCGGACCGAAATGCTGATCGGGGACCAGATCAAACTGGAACTCAGTTTCCAGCTCCCGGCTGATGCCCAGTGGGTGAATGCTGATATCGCCCTGCCGGACACCCTGACCTCGATTGAAACAATCCGGGAAACAGCACCAACTGTCACGGAAGAAGGCGGATGGAAAAAGATCGTCAAGTCATGGATCATCGCCCCGTTTGACACCGGATACGTCGGGATCCCTGCGCTGCCGGTCATCATGGACCGGAACGGCAGGCTGGACACGTTCAGGTCTAACGACATTCCACTTCGGGTGGAAGGCGTGGTGCCGGACTCCACCGGCCTTGCCCCGATCAAGGATATTATCGAGGAGCCGAAAAGCTGGGTCGATTACCTGTGGGTTTTCGTCATCCTCGGGATCCTGGCCATCATTTTCGCAGCCTACAAGCTGCTGAAGCCGGGGCCTGCGGCTACTCCAGTTGAAGAAATCATCGTGAGGCCGGCCCATGAGGTAGCCCTTGAAAAGCTTGACGCGCTCGCCGAAGAGAAACGCTGGCAGAAGGGTGACCTGAAGGGGTATTATTCGGCATTGACTTATATTTTCAGGGAATACCTGGAGGAAAGGTATCGTTTCCCCGCGCTGGAATCTACCACCGAGGAAATATCAAGGTCATTGAAAAAATCGGGTTTGCCGGAGTCCGA
>JARQTN010000170.1:2442-12221 GCA_029976695.1 Lewinellaceae bacterium | reverse complement strand
TACCTGCCCCTGCTCAGATACCTTGGCTATGCAGCACTTGTCCTGGCTTTGGCGAGGCCGCAACTGGCGCTCAAGGAAGAAATCGTCCGTGCGGACGGGATCGATATTTTCCTTGTGATGGACCTCTCATCAAGCATGCTGGCCAGGGATTTCGATCCCGACCGGCTGGAGGTCAGCAAGCGGGTAGCCACCAGGTTTATCGACAAGCGCACATACGACCGTATCGGCCTGGCCGTTTTCTCGGGAGAGAGTTTCACCCAGAGCCCCCTGACCACGGACCATGCTGTGGTCAAGCAGCTCCTCGCAGGGCTGCAATGCGGGCTCCTGAAAGATGGCACCGCCATTGGCATGGGCCTTGCTGCCGGGGTGAACCGGCTCAAGGACTCGGAAGCCAAGAGCAAAGTCGTCATCCTGCTGACCGACGGGGTGAACAACTCCGGGTACATCAAGCCGCTCACTGCCGCGGAGATCGCAGTGGAGTTTGGCGTAAAGGTGTATACGATCGGTGTTGGCTCCACGGGTGAGGCCCTGGCTCCCGTGAGCGTCCGGGATGACGGGCGGTACCTCTTCGGGATGACGCGGGTGGAAATTGACGAAGGTTTGCTCCGTGAAATTGCCGAAATGACCGGGGGGCGCTATTTCAGGGCGACATCAGCCAAAGACCTTGAAGAGATTTACGATGTCATCGATACCCTTGAAAAGACGGAGATGGAAATCACGACATTCAAGCGGTACAGTGAAGAATATTACAGGTTCCTGCTTGGGGGTTTACTGCTCATATTCATAGAGCGCGTGTTGTCCCTCACGATATTCAGGAGGCTGCCATAAAACATATACAGATGTTTCGATTTGAACATCCGGAATTTTTGACCTTTCTGATTGCCGTCCCGATCGTTGCGGGATTGCTGGCACTCCATTATTTCCAGCGGAAACGCATCTTCCAGCGCATCGCAGACAGTCACCTGCACCACCGCATGCTTGAAGATATCTCAAGGTCAAAGGAATGGCTGAAGGGAATGCTGTTCCTGGCCGGCTTGCTCATGGCCTGTCTCGCTCTTTCCAATCCGCAATGGGGCTTCAAAAAGGAAAAAGTGGAAAGGAAGGCAGCGGATGTCTACATCGCCCTTGACATTTCCAACAGCATGTTAGCCGAGGATATCCCGCCAAACCGGCTCGAAAGGGCGAAGAAATTTGCTGGCGAACTGGTCAATAACCTCAAAGGTGACCGGATCGGGCTGATCCTTTTTGCCGGGAGTGCCTACCTTCAAATGCCCCTGACGACAGACTATGCGGCCGCACAAGTGTACCTTCAATCGGCCAACCCCTCCAATGCAGGTACTCAGGGGACCGCCATCGGGGAGGCACTCGAATTGGGCATGCGCACCTATGACGAGCGCTCCGCGTCAAACAGGGCATTGGTGATCATTACTGATGGTGAAAACCACGAGGAAGGGGCCGTGGAAGCAATGGAAAATGCCAGGCAGGCAGGGGTCGTCCCGTTCATCGTCGGGGTCGGTTCGGAAGAGGGTGGTTTCATCCCGATGATGATCAGGGGGCGGGAAGACTACAAGCGGGATGAAAACGGCAGCCCGGTCAGGACGCGGCTGGATGAAGACCTGATGCGTGACCTCGTGCGGGCCGGGGGCGGGCGGTACTACAATATTGCAAATCCTGGCACCGTCATTGCCAGTATCCAGGAAGAGATCAACCAGTTGGAAAAACGGGATATCGAGGAGCGGTCATTCTCCGAGTACGAGAGTTACTTTCAGTACTTTTTGTTTATGGGCATCGTTTTATTCCTCGTGGACGAACTCTTGTCCAACAGGAAGGGAAGGCTGAGGAAATTTATGCAAACCGTAAAATCCGGGACATCATGAAAATACGCGCGTGGGGATTCATGTTCTTTTGTGTTGTTTGCTTGCCGGCCAGCATCCGGTCACAGAAAATTGAACGGCACATGAATGCCCGGGAAGGTGACCAGGCATACACGAAAGGGGAATTCCAGGAAGCGGAGATGAAGTACAGGCAGGCAAATGAACTGGAGAAGAGGCCCGGAACCACCTACAACCTGGGCAACAGCCTGTACCTCCAGGACAGGTATCAGGAAGCGGTAAAACAATTTGAAGATGCTGTCATCCAGGCCGAAGACCCGAACCTGAAAGCCAGGGCTTTCCACAACCTGGGCAATGCACATCTTGCCAACCAGGACCTGGAAAATGCCGTCCGCTCCTACATCGAGTCCCTCAAGCTGAACCCGGAGGATATGGAAACAAAGAAAAACCTGACCATGGCCCTCCAAAAACTCCAGCAACAACAACAGCAGCAACAGCAGCAGCAAAAGGATCAGCAGGATCAAGAAAACCAGGAGAAAAAAGAGCAGCGGCAAGATGAACAGCAACCACAGGATCAACAACAGCAGCAGGAACAACAGCAGCAACAGCAGCAACAGGAAGCCCAAATGCAGGATGAACGGAGAGACCTGAGTAAAGAGGAGGCTGAGGAACTCCTGAAGATCATTGAGGATGAGGACCAGAAAGTCCAGGAAAAACTGAGGAAGACCACCGGTGACAGCAAAAAGCCGAAAAAAGACTGGTAATCAGTCCAGTTCAGCAAGCAGATTCCCCGCTTCGGTGCCATATTTTCCAGGTTCCCCGGAAAGCACAGTCAGGATCCCGACTGCCTCATCGATCCGCTTCTGTTTGAGTAATGCAAGTGCCAGGTACCACCTTGACTGCTGGTCAAACAAGCCCCTTCCCTCCCCGATCAGCGAACGGAATATTTGCTCCGCTTCTCCCGTTTTCCCGGACGCCATACAGCTCACCCCGTAGTAGAATTGTACAAGTTCGCGTTCAGGCAACCCGGATTCCAGGATCCCGAGGAATAGTCCGCGCGCCTCTTCATATCTTCCGGCCCCATAATACTCAAGGGCTTTCTGCAACTGGGGCTGGTTGTCTTCCGAGCGGCTTACCTGGTAGACAGGGTAAGCCTCAAAGTAGCGTGCATATAATTTTTCCGGCGGGGGTGTCCTCAAGAAGAGCAACCAGGCCAGCAAACCCGCCAGGAGCAGCACGACCGCAACACCGATCCACCTGGACAACCGGCGTGGAGCCGACGGATCACTTCCCGCTCTTTCAGCTTGCGCCTCGCTTTGCACCACTTTCTTCACCTTCTGCCGGAATTCCATCAAATCCCTGTTTCCGAGGACATCCTTCATCATCTCATGAAGTTCGACCTGCCGGGCAAGTTCCGGATCACCTTCCACCTCGGACAGGAAACCTTTTTCCTCCTCCGGGGTCATCCTGCCCATCACGTAGGCCTCAATCCTTTCGCTGTTCTGCTGTTCGTTATCCATTGCCTGATAATTCCTTATACCGGGGGTCTTCCTGAATGAGTTTCATGAGGCGCTCCTTGCATTTATATTTCCTTTTCCGGGCATACACTTCGGTTTTGTACCCCATTCTGCGGGCTATCTCGTCCATGCTGTACCCCTGGAAAAACCAGGTCAGCACCTGCCTGCAATCCTCCGAGAGCATGCCCAGTTTTTCAAAAAGCAATACGTGCCTTTCATCTTCCATCGCCATGTGTTCATCAACTTCTTCATATATACGTGCCTCATCGACCTCATATGTCCCCCTGTGTTTGGCATCTTTTTTTATTTTTTTGATCCAGATATACTTGCTGACGGAAAATAAATACTGCGTAAGGCTCGTCTGGATGCGGAAACCGGGTGCCTGAATGCTCTTGTAGAGGGAAATCAGGGCTTCCTGGAAAACGTCCTCGGCAGTTTCACGGCTGCCCCTGTTCTTTTCGATATATGCCCGCACTTTCGGAAATACAGACGCATAGATCGAACGGATGATGTCCTCGTCATGCTTTTTCAGTCTGTCAAGTACTTCTTTCCAGGGCAGTTCTTCCATGAGTCGGGATCATATGAAATTTCTGGACAGTCAAAATAAGAAAAATCTCTGCGCGACGAAACACGGTCAGCAGGGTGCAACTGGATACGATGAAAACAGCCAACCCAAGCCGCTCCGTCCCTCCCTCTGAGGGTTTGCTCGGGCCTAAAAGGCCGCATTGCCCGGTGTCCGGGGGAACGGGATCACATCCCGGATGTTGGACATCCCGGTGACAAACTGGACCAGCCGTTCAAAACCCAGGCCGTATCCGGCATGCGGACAGGTCCCGAAACGCCGTGTATCCAGAAACCAGTTCATCTCATGCGCGGGAATGCCCATTTCTTCCATGCGTTTTTCCAGCAGTGCAAGCCGCTCCTCCCGCGCCGAACCGCCAACGATCTCCCCGATGCCCGGAAAAAGGATGTCCATTGCCTGTACCGTTTTCCCGTCCTCATTCTGGCGCATGTAAAATGATTTGATCTCCTTCGGGTAATCCGTCAGGATCACCGGCTTCTTAAAGTGCTTCTCCACGAGATATCGCTCGTGCTCGGACTGAAGGTCAATGCCCCAGTCATCGACCGGGAAGGAGAATTTCTTTTTCTTGTTTGGCTTGCTGTTCTTCAGGATCTCGATGGCCTGCGTATACGTCAGGCGCTCAAAATCATTTTCGATCACGAATGCCAGTTTTTCAAGCAAAGGCATCGGCGAGCGTTCATGCTGCGGCTTTTGCTTCTCCTCATTCACGAGACGCTGCTCAAGGAACGCCAGGTCATCCGCACAGTTTTCCACCGCAAAGCGGATGATCTCCTTGAGCATATCTTCGGCAAGGTCCATGTTGTCCTCCAGGTCAAAGAAGGCCACTTCCGGCTCGATCATCCAGAATTCGGCAAGGTGCCTCGACGTATTGCTGTTCTCGGCGCGGAAGGTCGGGCCGAATGTGTAGACCTTTGTCATGGCCAGGGCCGCAAGTTCGGCCTCCAGCTGCCCGGAAACGGTCAGGTTGGTGGACCTGTCAAAGAAATCCTGCTTGAAGTCCACGGAGCCGTCCTCCTTTTTCGGGACATTTTCCAATGGCAGCGTGGTGACCTGGAACATTTCACCGGCTCCTTCGGCATCGGAACTGGTAATGATCGGGCTGTGGATGTAATAGAAGCCGCGCTCATGGAAGAATTTGTGAATGGCAAACGCCAGTGCATGGCGCACCCGCATGATGGCGCTGAACGTATTCGTCCGGAAGCGGAGATGCGCAATTTCGCGCAAAAATTCCAGGCTGTGCCGTTTCGGCTGCAGGGGATACTTGTCCGGGTCGCTGTCCCCCAGAACGGATAGAGCCTCCACATTGAGTTCGACGGACTGCCCCTTTCCCTGTGATTCCACAAGGGTGCCGATCGCAGAAATGGCTGCTCCTGTGGTGATCCGCTTCAGGAGTTGCTCATCGGTCTGCTCCCTGTCGACCACCAGCTGGAGGTGCCTGATGGTCGACCCGTCACTCAATGCAATGAACTGGTTGTTCCGGAACGTCCGCACCCAGCCGTTTACCACAAATCGTTTCCCGGTTTCCTCGCCGGCCAGGATTTCGCGTATGCTTGTACTGCCTTTCATTGTTTCCATTTTTCTGTAAGCGCAAAAGGAAGGCCGAAAATATGCAGATTCTGGCAAATCACGATACCAGCAAGTCAGGTCATTGGCGATTTCCTCCCGGCCGGGGGGCAAAAATCCTTTCCGGATTACATGGTGGCAGTCAACTCCGTTTCAAGGCTTGTGATCAGCTGGAGCGTTTCCTCGTAGAATGCTTCCCTTTGCCCGTCACCGCTTCCTCCGCCATAGACCATGAACTGGCACCTGGAAAGAAGGGACATCAATTTGGCCCTGGAATCGGCAGAAATGCCCAATGTGTCCACTTTCTCCCCGATCGTGGACATGGACAGGTCGGCAAGCGGGATGCCCAGCTTGTCGGACACATATCCGAAAATCGCCGCACCCAGTGCTTCATAGTAGGCCTTCACGGATCCCGTTGATTTGAGCTTTTCGGCCGAGGCAAGATGCTCCATCGCCTTTTTCTTTGCCTCGAGCATCTTCCGTTTCGCCGGATCAAGCCTCAGGTATGCTTCCTTTCTCCTTTCCTGGTAGTAAATGACCCCCACGAGGAAAAAAGGAAGGACGGCCAAAAACCAGAAGACAGGGGATCGGAAAAAGGGCTTTCGCGAACCGGAGAAATCCGGGTTTGCCATGAACGGCTGGATCTCCTGCCTCTCGCCGGATGTGACATCCTCCTCATTTCCGCTTTCGCGCGTACCCGTTCCTTCCGTGACCTGGATCGTGAACGGGCGGGAATCAATCGTGATATATTTTGCGCTGTCCGGGTCGAAATACGAAAACGGGACAGTAAAGCGAATGGTGCCCGTCTCTTTCGGGATCAGGAGATATTCAAAAGTTTTTTCCGCAACGATAGAGCCATTCTGGTCTATCGCCCGCTCATTTTTCGTATCCGGTTCAAAAACCTCGAATTTATCCTCAAGGCCGATCCGCGGGGCCGTCCAGCGGCGTTCATCACCGTTTCCGATGACGCGCATTTGCAGGACGAGGGCATCATCTGTCGTGATCTTGCGCTCATCGATGGCTGCAAACACACGGAAGCTGCCCACCCCTCCAGAAAAACTCCCGGGGGCCCCGGCGGGCAAAGGCAGTACTTGTATCGTAACGGGTTTACTGGTCACCTGCTTGTTGATATGATTGTAGGAGCGGAAGAATCCCCTTGAACCGGAGGTGCCAGGCTTCGGTACCCAGACATTCAGGACCATCGGGTCAATCGTAAAGGTTCCCGTCTTTTGGGGAAAAAGGGCGACTGTCTTAATCACCTGAGCAGTATACTGTTTCCCGTTGATGACCACCCGCTGCGGGCGCCTGTCGAAATCCTTGACGTACCTGAAATAAAAATTGTCATACCTGTCTTCCGATATGGTGCTGTAATCGCGGATATTAACCTGGGTATAGATCTTGTAGTAGAGGTATTGCTGCTGGCCGGGATAGATCGGCAGGGAGTCCACCTCAGCGCGGAGGAAGATATCCTGGCTCGCATCCGGGCTTCCAGGTGCCGGTTTCACAACCTCGACAGACAGGGTGTTGGAACTGATCCTTTTCCCATTGACCAAAATCGTTGCCGGGCTGATTGTATATTTTCCTTCTTTTTTGGCTAAAAGCGTATATCCAAATGACATGGACTGGCTCATCTGGCCGTTGATCACGGTCGTACTCTGGCTGCGACTGGGGCCGCTGACCACCTGGAAACCAGTAAAATCGGGCGGGGAAAAACTGTTGGACACTGCATTCTCGAGGGTGTACTCCACGTTGAATACACCGTTCTCCACGACCTGCCGGGCATCCGTTTCCGCTTTGAATACGACCTGCCCGAAACTTGTGGAAATACCTCCCCACAGGAGGCATGAGGCGGCAAGTAAAAAACGGATCGAAAGGCGAATACCTGTGGAAGGGATCATCCTTCAAAGATAACCGATGTTAAAAGATCTTCTTCTTCCGTTTCGACTTGATCGTGGGCTTTGCCGGCTTTTCCTCAGCTGGCTTCTGGTTCAGTTTCCCGAAATCATAAAAGAAATCCTCATACCGCTGCGATGGCCTGTTTGGTTGCTGGATGATCCCGTCAGGGTTCGGGATCACATAGATGTCTATGGGCATCGTCGCCAGTGTATCGCTATCCGCAAGGACAAAGGCAGGGGGAATGGTATAGACACCGATGTCCCTCGGCTTGAGATAATAACTGTAGGAGGAACTCTGGCTCACGTTCCCGTTGATCATGGAAAAACTGCTTGATGTATTCGGGCCGCCGACGATATCGAAGTCCGAAAGGTCGGGCGCTTCAAATTTGCCGTCCATGTCCTCAATCGTAAATTTCAGCTCGAAATAATTACCCGCAAGCAGTGTATCCGCGCTGACTTCGATCTTGAATTTTGACTCCTGGGCCGACAAGGCTGCCGCCCAAATGAGAAGCACATAAAGCAAAATCCTCCGTTTCATACCACAAGTTTTATTTCCGGCACAAATTTAAAGGCCGGCGGGAAAGAAGTAAAGGAGGACTTCCTTAATGGTATGTTAAACTCCACGGCCTGGATCAGATATTCCGGGGGTGGAAAGACAGGATGGTTTCCTTGAGGTATTCCGTATTCAGGTGGGTGTAGATCTCTGTGGTCGTAATGGACTCGTGGCCGAGCATTTCCTGGACGGCCCTCAGGTCCGCGCCCCCTTCGACAAGGTGGGTGGCGAAGGAGTGGCGGAAACTGTGCGGGGAAATGTTCTTTTCGATGCCGGCCTCCTTGCACAGTTTCTTGATGATCAGGAAGATCATCACCCGGGTCAGCGCCTTGCCGTTCCTGTTGAGGAACAGGATATCCTCGTTGCCTGGCCTGACATTCATCATGCCCAAGCGCTCGCCCTCCAGGTACAGCCGGATGTGTTTCAGGGCCTGGCTGCCGATCGGGACCAGCCGCTCTTTGTTGTTCTTGCCAATCACCCGGATGACCTGCTCCCTGGAATAAATATGCGAAATCCTCAGAGAGGTGAGTTCGGAAACACGCAGGCCGCAGGCGTAGAGTGTTTCGATGATCGCCCGGTTGCGGGTGCCCTGCGGGTGGCTCAGGTCAATAGCGCCGATCAGCTGCTCGATCTCTTCATAGGTGAGGACCTCCGGCAATTTGCGGTCCAGTTTCGGGCCCTGGAGGAGCTGCGTCGGGTCGTCATCGACCAGGTCCTCAAGGACCAGGTATTTGTAGAAAGCCTTGATCCCGGAGATGATCCTTGCCTGTGACCGGGCACTGATGCCTGAGCCGTAAAGGACCTGGACGAACTCCTGCAGGTCGGCGTAGGTCACTTTTACAGGTGACTGGATCCGCTTTTCCCGAATGCAATACCTGGCCAGTTTTTCGACATCACGCTGGTACGCATCAATCGAGTGGCGGGACAGGTTCCGCTCCAGCAGGAGGTACGCTTCAAAGCCATGCATGCTACTTTTCCAATCCATGTTCCTTGTTCCGGCTGATCAATTCGCTATTTTTGTTGTAAACCAACTCAACAGATCATGAAATTCATTCATGTAAAAATATCTCTTTTTCTGGTACTTATCACGTGCACTGTATCCAGCTTCGGCCAGGTGCAGGAGCCGCCGGAGCCCACACTCGTATCTCCCGAGAATGCCATGTACGTACATTTGCACTACCTGCAGCCGGACTCCTACAATCCAGGGATTTCAGCAGAGGCCATCTATCCCGGCCTGGACAGTGCAACCGCAATCAGCCGGGCGATCAAGCTGAAACAGATCCTGGACGGCAAGGGATTATATGTCCGGCTGAACCAGATCCCGAAGGATCCAGACTACCGGGACACCATATCCGATCAAAATATCTATACTCCATTCCCGAACCTCCTTCCAGAAATTTACCTTGAAAAAACCGGTGGAAAATGGTATTACTCTGCTGAGACCGTCGATGATATCCCGGCATTGCATAAAAAGGTATACCCGCTGGGAGCCAATATCCTGATCCGGATGCTGCCCAAGACCGGCGATTCAAAATTCCTGGGCCTGAAGACCTGGCAATGGCTTGGCCTGGGGCTCCTGATTGTCCTGTCTTACCTGATCCATCTGTTCCTTAGCGGCCTGTTTCGCATTCTGATCAGGGCCCTCAGCAGGTCGAGGCTCCATTTTGAATTTATTACCATTCCCCACCTGAAACAAATGGCGAAGTACCTGAGCCTGTTTGTGATCGGTTACCTCCTGAAACTCATTGTCCCTGCACTGCAGCTATCCATCGAATTGTCCCGGTTTATCCAGCGGGGGATCAATATCTACCTCATCGTGATCGGGACATTGATCGC
>JARQTN010000170.1:0-2342 GCA_029976695.1 Lewinellaceae bacterium | reverse complement strand
AAAAAAAGCCCGGCCTCCCGGCCGGGCAACATTGATAAAGAACACCTAAAATCACATTGCTCATAAAGAGCCTTAAGAACAGAACTGAATTATTGCATTTTCTACAGGTATATGTCTTACTATACAGACATGTTACCTGTTTTTGTATTTATTTTAAAAATAATTATGGTTGTTCAGGAAAATAATGCGTTATCTGTGTAATTATTTTACAAATAATTGTGAGATAACTCATTTTCCTATAAAATACACAGGTGCGGATTCAAACGGATTGAGGGCATTGATCTTCTTGAACACGGTGGATTTCCCCAGGTCATCGGGATGAATCTCCCCTTCGAGGATCGTCCCGGCATCAAGAAGGAAGGCGCGCATCACACCTGGCAGAAGAGGCACCTGCGGTGTCACCCAGTTTTCACCATCAAAGAAAACCAGGTTACTGTATGAAGCATCCGTGACCAGCCCCTTTCGAACGAAAATGACATCATGGTTTTCCGGAGCCTGCCGCACATGTCTGTCAATGGCTTGCCTGTCTGCATATTTGTAGCTGTAATCCAGTGTATCATCATGGACAACCTTGTGCCCTGCGTGCATCTTTCTTTGATAGGGAAGCCATTCGGCCTGAAAAAAGTCCTTTCCGTACAAAATCCGGCATTTTTGCAGCGGGTGGTTTCCTGGCGGTGGGGCAAGCAACTCCTCGAGGCGGTACTTCATCCTGGTTCCCAGACAATCCTGCATGGTCTTTTCCATCCGGGCAGCATGGTATTGCAGCAAGTGGTATTGCCCGTCCTCCCAGCGGATACTTTCAATAAATCGGGACATAGACCTTCTGGATCATTTCATTGTATTCAGCCTCCGGACGGGATCTGGCGGTGATGCCACCGCCGCTCCAGTAGCGGTATCCCGAAGGTGTTTTTTCCATAAAACGGATCATGACACCGCTGTTGAGCCCGTTTCCGTCAAAGATGCCGAAAACACCGGTAAAATAGCCGCGCATGGCCTCTTCTGCCTCAAAGATCAGCTCCATTGTCCGCTTCTTCGGGGCGCCGGAAACCGAACCGGCAGGCGTGAGCAGATCGAGGCAGGTCCCTACATGCGCCCTCCAATCAGTTGGAAGGGTCCCCGATATCCTTGAACTCACCTGCAGCAGTTTCCCCTTCCAGGACTGGACCTCCTCCACGTACCTGTACTTTTCCACAGTCACCTCTGTAGCGACGAGGTTGAGGTCATTGCGCAGCAGATCCACAATCGTGGCATGCTCTGCCATTTCCTTCTCATCGGCAAGGATCTTTTGCCGGGCATGGGGCACTCCTGCATCGATCGTGCCTTTCATCGGGTATGTCGAGATCCGTCCGTCCCTGATCCGAACAAAAGACTCCGGTGAAAAGACCATGAAGCGGTGATCGACAAGCAGCTTGTACTTCGCCCGTGACAAGCGAAAGATCTCCCTCAGCCCGAGGTTTGTCTCCACCCCCGTCGGAAAACACAGGTTGGTCAGGTAGCTGTCTCCAAAGCGGATACCTTCCACGATGTGCCTGAAAGCCTTTTCATATCTGGAGAAGTCGATTGGGCGGGTATGGAAATTGAATTGTGGTACGGGGATCGGGTCAAGATCCACATTTGAAAACCCCTCTATGTCGTAATAAATCCCTTTTTGCCTGCATTGGTCAAGCGGTGAAAGAATGGGCTTCCGTTTTTCAAAATCGATGATAAACAGGAAAGGCTCCCCTGCCGCACCCATCCGGTTCGCCTGTTCAATGAATTCATCCATGCCCCCTTGCTCCATATTCAAAATGAATGCAACGCCAGTTCACTGGGTTCCCCTGGCAAATTTAGAATATGCCTCCACAGCCAATCGGTGAGCCCGGTGGCATTTGCTTTTCCTCCGGCCATTTGTACCCTGCCGGCTCATCGAAAAACTGGTCGATCAAATGTGCAAGGTAACGTGCATGTACCTGCCCCGCCTGCCCGATACGGTCTGACCCCGCATGCTTTGCATACTTTTCTTTTGCATCCATTAGCCCGGACTGTGCAAACGCACGGACCTGCTGATGCACTTCTTCATCGCCTGCCAATTTCATCAGGTGGGTGATCCATTGTTTCTCCACGAGGCGTTTCAGTTCTTCCTGCATGAGATTTCCAGCTGGAAAATCTGCAATATCAGAAGCTGTCCTCCCGAGGTACTCACCGAGGGGAAGGAAAGCCCCGTCACGCGCATGTTGCTCGATGATGCGGGTCAGCCTCTGCGGGTGCAACATAAAGGTCAGCGTATGAGCAATGCTGCTCTCGGCAGCAGCCAACGGGTCAAAGCCAAGGCCCGTATAGGTATCGAAAAGCTCGCGATGGCG
>JARQTN010000169.1 GCA_029976695.1 Lewinellaceae bacterium | reverse complement strand
ATACAACCTGAAAATATCCATACAAAACAACCATTTGCACCAGGAAAATCCCCAACGGGTAATGATCATTGAAGGTTGAGTCTTATTTGGAAACTTCTGTAATTTTTTCTTGTACCTAAAAGAAATCGGCACCTGAAGGAACAGGTACCTGGACTAATCTCGACAATTCCTAACTCATCATTCCTCTCTTGAAATGCATCATTCCCCCAATCCAGCAGTCCGAAACCATCTTGATCACCTCGCGAAGAACATCCCTTTGTTTTCAATGAAGTGTCGAGTCATCCCCCTTGAACCATCACATCATGAAAAGCCATGATGCTGGTCATTTCCTTCTTTCACCGATGCCTTTAGCTTGAAAGAAATGGAATCGTGATGATGAAACTGCAATTTTCGTTTTCTGCGCTGTTCTGTTTTTTGCTTGCTGCGTCGCTGTCAAACGGATGCAACAAAAAGGATCAACAGGCTGATCCAGCAAAACTTCCTTGCCTGGAGCGCGCGGTATTCGGCGATCCGGCGGACTCACCCTATATTCTGCCCTGGACTACCGGCAAAACCTTCCAGCTTATCCAGGGGTATTGTTCTACTTATGGCGGCCATAAGGACCAGCTGGCCTATGACTTCGCACTCCCCATCGGAGAACCCGTTACCGCCTCACGTGCAGGGATCGTAAAAGAGGTCAGGGAGGACCTGCCAGACAACGGCATCGCCCCCGGTCCGGGCGCCCATAACCATGTGATGATCCAGCATGCGGATGGCACGGTCGCTTTTTATGCGCACCTGAAACAATTCAGTATCCTTGTCGACGTGGGAAATCATGTGTCAGCAGGTGACCTGATTGCCCTCAGCGGCAATTCCGGGGACACGGCCGGTGAGCCCCACCTCCATTTCGGGGTCTACCAGGGCTGGCCCGCAGTCGAGGGGTTTGATGTCGCAGTCAATTTCAAAAACTGCGAAGGGCCCCTGGATGGGCGGGGTGGATTAATGAAAGGCACTTTCTACAAAGCCCGTGCGGATTAGCAA
Organism: Lewinellaceae bacterium; assembly: GCA_029976695.1. GTDB lineage: Bacteria > Bacteroidota > Bacteroidia > Chitinophagales > Saprospiraceae > JARQTN01. The sequence continues at coordinate 15,350 of JARQTN010000169.1, read as the reverse complement.
GAGGCTAGGTTGAAGGATTTGAACATCAGTAAATGCATTGAATCGTTGATTTATAAATCCATTTGTCAATTCACGATTAATTCAATTCTAGCTGTTACACAGAGTTGCACAAAGAAGACACAGAGATTCACAGAGGAAGATAACGTAAACCCATAGATATCCCTCTGTGAATCTCTGTGCCTACTCGGTGAACCTCTGTGAAATAGCCTAAGTACCGGCAATTCAGAAGTATCTATTCGTAACCGATTGCTTATTTTGTCGCACTTATTCAACAACCGAGAGTGCAATGGAGAAAATCAAAGGCGTCATCTTCGACATGGACGGTACAATGGTGGACAACATGATGGTCCACCACAGGATATGGCAGCGCAAGCTTTCGGAGTTGGGGCTCGAAATGACGATCGATGAAGTGAAGGAGAACATTCACGGGGTAAACACGGAAATCCTCGAGCGCCTCTTCGGGGATCGATTTACGCCGGAGGACCGGATCCGCATCTCATGGGAAAAAGAGGCAGACTACCGGGAATTTTTCAAGCCGCAACTGAAACTGGTCGATGGCCTGCCCGGCCTCCTGGAAGAACTACACTCAGCAGGGATCCCGATGGGTATCGGCACCGCGGCCCCTCCGGAGAATGCAGACTTTGTGCTGGACACACTTCAGATCAGGCATTATTTCAAAACCGTCCTGCACGCTGCCGATGTTCAGAAAGGCAAGCCGGACCCTGAAATCTATGAAAAAGCAGCCGCCGGACTGGGCCTTTCACCTTCTGATTGCCTGGTGTTTGAAGACAGTGTCACCGGTGCGGAGACCACGAAAAATGCGGGTTGCCCGACCATCATTGTGACAACAACTCATCCGGAAGAAGAATTCGGGCGATTTACGCACATTCAGCGGTTTATTTCTAATTTCAACGGAATATCGCTTCACGATCTCTGAGCGGCAAACAGAACGGCAAACCATAAAAATCAAAGCACGTGAGCGTATTGGCAACCATCGACTGGATCTTTATCGCATTGTATTTCATCCTGATCCTGGGCATTGCCTGGTGGGTGATGCGCCAGAAAACGGACACTTCCGATGATTATTTCCTGGCGGGAAGAAACCTGGGCTGGTTTGTCGTAGGGGCTTCCATCTTCGCATCCAATATCGGCTCCGAGCATATTGTTGGGCTTGCCGGTTCTGGAGCCACGGATGGTGTCGCCATGGCACACTATGAACTGCATGCATGGTGCCTGCTCGTACTGGGCTGGGTGCTCGCCCCTTTCTACATGCGCAGCAAGATCTACACGATGCCGCAATTTCTCGAGAAGCGGTTTTCCCCGACAGCACGCTGGCTGCTGTCTGTGATCTCGCTTGTTGCCTATGTCCTGACCAAAGTGGCCGTCGGCATCTTTGCTGGCGGCATTGTCTTCGGTGTGCTGTTGCCGGACATCAATTTCATGGGGCTGGACAGCTTCTGGATCGGCTCCATCCTCGTGATCATCCTGACCGGGGTCTATACGGTGCTGGGCGGACTCCGGGCCGTCGCCTATACCGAGACGATCCAGACAGTCATTTTGATCCTTGGATCCGCACTGGTCACCTGGTACGGCCTTGAAGCATTGGGCGGCTGGGATGAACTCAGGCGCATTGCCGGATCGGAGATGTTCAACCTCTGGAAACCAATGGTGCCAGCCGGCATGGAGGGCACGTGGGCGCCCGTGAAGACGAGCACGACCATGGCCTGGTACTTCAATGACAATTACCCATGGCTGGGCATGCTTTTCTGTGCCCCGATCATTGGCCTGTGGTACTGGTGTACGGACCAGTATATCGTCCAGCGGATGCTTGGCGCGGCAAACCTTTCCGAAGCGCGGAAAGGGACGATCGCCGCATCATTTTTCAAATTGCTGCCGGTCTTCATCTTCATTATTCCAGGTATCATCTGCTTTGCCCTGGCGGCCAGCGGCAAGATGCCGAATATCGCAAATGCGATGCTTGATGAAAAGGGGCAAATCATCACAGCCAATGCACAACAAGCCTTTCCACTGCTTGTGGCCTCCATCCTTCCCGCCGGGGTTCGCGGGATCGTGGTTGCCGGTCTTCTGGCTGCGCTGATGAGTTCACTGGCTGGGGTATTCAATGCCTCCTCCACCCTGTTTACCATGGACCTGTACACGAAATTCAGGAAGGATGTTTCGGAAAAAGAACTTGTTCGCATGGGCCGTATTGCAACCACTGTCATTGTGGTGATTGGCCTGCTGTGGATCCCGGTCATCCAGGGCAGCCGTGGACTCTACGATTACCTGCAAAGTGTCCAGGGATACCTGGCGCCCCCGATCTTCGTCGTTTTTTTCTTTGGCGTATTTAACAAACGGCTGAATGCACAAGGAGCTCTTTCAGCACTTGTCGTGGGATTCATTATGGGGCTGTTTCGCCTGGCCATTGATACACCGGTGGCGCTGTCAGATTTCACCTATGAAGAAGGGTCTTTCTTCTGGGTGTTGAACAATATCTTCTTCCAGTATTACAGCATCCTGATCCTGATCGTCTCGGGTGCCACGATGGTCATTGTCAGCTATGCCACCGAAGCGCCTGCACTGGAGCGTATTCAGGGCCTGACTTTCGGTACCGTGACAGCTGAACAGAAAGCGGAAACCAGGGCGAGCTATACGATGAGGGAGGTGGTCTGGTCTGTAATCGTCGTGCTGCTCATCGTTGCAGCGTACCTGTACTTTAATGGATAGGATTCAATTACGAATTACGGAATGACGAATTACGGGGAGAAATTAGGAATTTCAAGAGAGGAATTAGGAGTTATTTTTGGTCCGGATTTTAATCGGGCTGGATCACATTCCTAATTCCTAACTCCTCATTTGAAACTCAATTCGTAATCCGTTCCCGACGAGTCATCTTTCCTTTTCGACAAACTGAATTGGGAATATCTTTTATTGGGATGTGGATGCATGATGCCTGTCGGGATTTCCGCTGCGCTCCAAAATTCATAATTCATCGATGCATCCTTCCGGAGTTGCATTTGTCTTTCCTTTTAGACCAAACGCCTTCTTTTTCTGACCATGCCCGATACCAACGCCTATTTGCCCGCGTTATCTTTGCAAGCATCCAACAGAACGAAAATGCCTGCGACAAACGAAACGATCCAGCTCAGGTCCATTCGTGCGGGTGATGTGCAGGTCTTCAAGGCCCTCTTCGAAGAAAAATATCCAGGGCTTGTGCGACTTGCATGCCACTACGTCCGGGAGGAGGCGATTGCCAAGGACCTGGTCCAACAGGTATTTATCCGGTTCTGGGAGAAAAAGGAGACGCTGCTCATCCGGGAAAGTATCCCTGCCTATCTCAGGCAAATGGTGGTCAATGAGTGCCTTGCCCACTTGCGCACACAGAAGCGTCGCAGCGAATTGGTCCCTTCCGAATTCATTGAAAAAAATGCTTTTTCCGAAGACGCGGACGGACCGGTCCTCGAAAATGAATTGAAAGCACAGATCCGCGATGCAGTGGATACGCTTCCCGACAAATGCAAAGAAATTTTCAGAATGAGCAGGTATGAATCGATGACCTACCGGGAAATCGCAGAGGAACTGAACATCTCGACCAAAACGGTGGAAAACCAGGTGGGCATCGCGCTGAAAAAACTCAAATACTCCCTCCGGAAATATTTGCATTTCTTTTAAACCGCATCATGTTAAGGTACGGAAATCCCGAAGATTTGACCCCGGAACGGATCTCCCATCCTTCCCTTAGTCTTCATAATAATGCCCGGGTTCTGCAGATGCCAATTCAACCAGGAATTGGCCAATTTCACCTGTTACCATTTCAAGGAATCGCCTGCCCTTCTCTGCACTTGATGCAGCAGGGTCGCCCACTCCTGTATCATCCGTCACAAGGGACCATTGGCGCTGGGCCGTGGCCCAACCTTCCCTGAAACCTCTGACGATAAAATTTCGGCCCCTCCCCTTTCCGGCTTCTGACAGCGGCCTGACCAGTTCCGGGCGGAGATGCATCATGGCGCTCGTTTCCAATTCGCCCGCATGGTCGCCAGGCTCGATAAAAAACTCAGTTGCATCTCCAACCTTCCACCAGTCGATGCTGCACATGAATAATTCCGGCTGGTCGACAGACATTTCCCGGATTATGTGCTTGAAGTTATTACCTCCATGCCCGTTCAGGATCACAAGCTTGCGGATTCCGTGACGCACCAGCACATCGGCAATATCCCGGAGGACAGCATACTGGGTTGAGGGCCGCATATTCATGCAGAGCTCAATATCCAGCTGGCCCGTATTCACGCCATAGGGGATGACGGGCAATACGATTACTTTCACACCCGCCTCCCACGCCTGACGGGCTGCTTCAGCCGCTACGCTGACCGCCTGATAATTGTCTGTGGCATAGGGCAAATGGTAATTGTGCGCTTCGGTGGCGCCCCAGGGTAAAACAGCAACCTGGAAATCTGTATCCCTGACCGTTTTCCAGTTCGCTTCTGCCAGGATGTATGGCCTTGATTCCATTGAATTATCTTGATTTTTAAAATTGAATGATCCACAGCCAGCAAAAACGGGTTATGCCAGGATTTCGGTCATCCTTGATGTATCATATTCTCCCTGACTCCTTACTTGAAAAAGATCTCAATGATCGTATCCACCTCATCCATTTTATCCCCTGGCAAGGTCAAAAGCAAACCCAATTTCGTCTGCTTGTATTCAACCGGGCCGCCATCAGCAAAGAAACGGACACTGGTGACGCCTTCCATGATGTCCTGGATCAGGAGCCCCGCTTCATGCCAGTCCAGGACATGGAGAAACACCCTGTTCCCGTTTTGTGTTGAAACGCCCCAGTCCCTTGGCGCGACCGGACCCTGATGCGTACCATAAATCGTTTCCCCGTTCTTCCGCATCCACCTGCCCACTTCGGCCAGTGATTCAACATGCTCCGGCTGGATCCTCCCGTCCGGCATCGGGCCGACATTGAGTAACAGGTTGCTGTTGTGCCCGGCAGCCCTTACCAGGGCATGGATCAGTTTCTTCGGGCTTTTGTGGCTGTCATCCTGCAGGGAGAACCCCCATGAACCGTTGATGGTTTCGCACATTTCAAAAGGCAGGTCCCCCACATCAGATGAAGCCGTGCCCCAGCCGGTCGTGTTCTCACCGGGCAGGTCGCGCTCAAACATCTGAAAATCCTCCCCTTCAAAAGGCCGGAGGTGGTGGTTGTTCCCGATCAAGGCACCAGGTTGTAATTGATGGATCAATGGATAGAGCTCGTCATACTGCCAGTCCACCTGGACATCACCCCATTTATCGCCATCCCATTTTACCTGGTCCCAGTGGCCGTCCAGCCAGATCCCGGCGATGTCGCCGTAGTTGGTCAGCAGCTCGGTCAGCTGGTATTTCATAAATACGATATAATCATCCCAGTTGCCGGTTGCCGGGCGCCCCTTGATCCCTTTCCCTGTGCGTCCCCGCGGAAAATAGTCCGGATGCCGCCAGTCCAGCAGCGAATAATAGAAAAACAGCTTGATGCCCTCCCTGTGACAAGCATCAGCCAACATTTTCAGGACATCCTTTCCATACGGCGTGCGGTCCACGATATCGTATTCCGTTACATCGGAATCGAACATCGAGAAACCGTCGTGGTGCCTGCTGGTAATGGTGATGTATTTCATGCCGGCATCCTTTGCCATTTTTACCCACATTTCAGGGTCATAGGCAACGGGGTTGAAAAAGCCGGGGAGTTTCTCATAGTTCTGCACCGATATGTTCTGGTTGTTCATTACCCACTCGCCATCCCCAAGGATGCTGTATACCCCCCAGTGGATGAACAGGCCAAAGCGCGCATCGCGAAACCATTCCCTCGCCTCCTGGTTCTCGGCTGAAGGCTGGTAGCCGGGCTGGGCCTGCAAGCAGAAAGTGGCGAACAGCGCAATTGCAATAAGCATTCTATTCATAACCGATCTCTTGTAATGTATCATCCAGTGAATTTGAATTCTTGGCAGGGACCAACCAGAAAGCGTAGGCATATGGCTGGTACGGCAGCAGGTATTTCGCCATCGGGTATGCCCCCCAGCTGTTATCACCGCCGACACCCATTTGCTCCAGGTCTATATTCACTGTGGTCAATGGCCTTTCCTGCAATTCGCCGGCATGGGCCTGCCGTTTCCCGGAGCTGTGGTCAAGGTCATCCATCCTGAAATGCCATGCACCCATGCTGAGGGGTTGCTCGCCCACGATCATCATTCCTTTCCCGTCGCTCCGGCTGAAGCACATCCACCGCACATCTGTTTTGTTGCCCGTCTCCTGGGGACGGACATACGGGTGGAACTGTTTTGAGACAGATCCGCTGTAACGCCCGACAAAGGCGCTCGTCTTCCGGTCCTGGTAGCTCTCATGCGGACCCCTGCCATACCATTCTATGTGGCTAAAACCATCTGCCAGTTCCATCTGCATACCGAATTTGGGCAGCATCGGGTAATTCCCATAATAGCTATCCATACTTTGGGAAACCCGGATATTTCCATCCGCATATATCGTATAAAGATTGGACACCTTCGCATTATTGGAAAGGCAGGAGCGCTCCACACGCACATTCACTTCACCTGAAGGCTGTTTCTGCCAGGTCACCAGTGGGGCATTGTTGCAGGGATCCTTCCATACGCCCAATTTGTCCGGAAACCGCGCGCCAAGGTCATTATCGGTTGGCGGCCTCCAGAAATTTGGGGCAAGGTCACCTTCCCCGATATATTCCTCCCCCTCAAGCTGATAAGAGGATAGTCCTCCGTGCGCTTTATCTATCCTGATGACCAGCCTTGCCGTGCTCACTTCAAGGAAGTTCTCCATGTCGCTGACCACGATTCCGGCAGATGCACGGACCCGTGGAACAGGCAGCCTCTCAGGGGCCGAAAGCAGGAGTTGTTCAGAAGCCAGCACGAAATCAGCTGGAACAGCCTTGCTTTTCTCTTTCGTTTTATACCTGACGTTCAGGAAATATTCCACATCAGGGTTCAGCTGGTATTGAACAGGCAGGTTGATCAGCCTGGTATCACCGGGGCCGATGTCAAGGTTATCGTATCGGCCTGTTTGTACCTGATTGCCATTTGCCAGCAATTCCCATTCGGCGTAAAGGTGATCCAGGGAAATGAACTGATACCGGTTCGTCACCGCGATCGTTCCCTTGATCTTGTCGGAAAGCGATGTATGTACGTTTTGATGGACCTTTTTTGCTTCCCAATAGTGGGGATTCGGGACCCTGTCAGGCTGCACCAGCCCATTGCAGAGGAAATTGCTGTCGCTCGGTACACCTTTTCCGCCAAAATCACCCCCATAGGCAAATATGGTATCCCCTTTTTCAGTGACTTTCAATAAAGCCTGGTCCACCCAGTCCCAGATAAATCCGCCCTGCATGGTTGGATGGGCATAGAACGCATCCCAGTATTCCTGGAAGTTCCCAAGGCTGTTCCCCATGGCATGCGCGTATTCACACAGAATGAGCGGCCGGTCCGGTTCGTTTTCCACGATTTTTTCAAGATCCCTGGCATGCGCATACATCGGGCAAATGATGTCCGAATTCCACTCAAACCGCGTTGTCCCGCTCCACCCGATCGATGCACGTTCATACTGGACAGGACGGGTATCATCCCGTGCCTTCATGGCATCGTAGCAGGCGTAGAAATTCACACCGTTCCCGGCTTCATTCCCCATCGACCATCCGATGATGCACGCGTGGTTCTTGTCCCTTTCGACCATACCCATCACGCGGTCCAGGTGCGCCTTCTTCCAGTCGGGATTGTTCCCCAGTGTTTCGTAAAGGGCATATCCCATACCATGTGATTCGATGTTCGCCTCATCAACGATGTACAACCCATATTCATCGCAGAGGTCATACCACAGCGGGTCATTCGGGTAGTGGGAAGTGCGGACGGCATTGATGTTGGCCTGTTTCATCAGCTCGATATCCCGGATCATGGATTCCCTTGAGATCACATGCCCGGTGACAGGATCGTGTTCGTGCCGGTTGACCCCTTTGATATAGATCGCCTTGCCATTAACAAGCAGCTGTCCATTGCGCATCTCTACTGTACGAAACCCAACCCGCTGAGTCAGGACCTCCGTCTCTTTCCCATCGGAATCAGACAGGGTGAGGAACAACCGATAGAGATATGGGGTCTCTGCTGTCCAGTGGCGAGGACCAGGCACTTCTTTCCTGAAGGTCAATTGCTGGCTGTGAATGGGAACGGTTTCACTGAAAATCACTGCCCCGTCAGCATCTTCCAACTCAATCTTAACCGATCCTCCGTTGACCGGCAGTCCGGTAAAATCCTTCAGGGTCATCTCCAGGTCGACCAGGCCATTCACATACGCTTTATCAAGCCCTGCCTTCATGAAATAGTCGGATATCGATTTCCGGGGAAGCGCATACATGAACACATCCCGCTCGATCCCGCTGATTCGCCAGAAATCCTGGCATTCAAGGTAACTCCCGTCACTCCAGCGAAAGACCTGAAGGGCCAGGAGGTTCCTCCCCGGCCGGAGATAAGGGGTTACATCAAATTCAGCGGGCAATTTGCTATCCTGGCTGTATCCCACTTTCTTCCCGTTTACCCATAAATAAAATGCGGATTTGATGGCCCCGAAGTGGATGATCACCTGCCTGCCGGTCCATTCCTCCGGGATGTCGACCCATTTGCGGTAAGCCCCGACAGGGTTGTCATCATCCGGCACATTGGGCGGCCGGGGTTTCCTGGGGCCGAATTCATAGGCATGGTTTACATAGATCGGAATGCCATAGCCGCTCGTTTCCCAGTTTGCCGGGACTTCAAAATCATCCCAGCCTTTGTCATCATATGCTTCCCGGTAAAAATCGGCAGGAACTTCTGATGGCCTTTCCACCCAATTGAATTTCCAGGCACCGTTCAGGGATTGATACCATTTTGAGTTTTCACGGTCACACTTTGCCGCTAGTTCCCTTGATTCAAAAGGAAAAACATCCACGTGGGGAGCCAACTTGTTGATTCCAGTAATCGATGGATCCTCCCAGTCACGTATATCTTCCAGTTTTTGGCACATTCCTTCTTTCGGCATCCAGAGGAGAATAATGGAAATCACTAACAAAACGAAAGGTTGTACAATGATATGAACAATGTGGTGCATCGCCGGCATTTTTGTTTGATCAGACAGTTTCATGATCTAAAAAGAGGGAGAACTGGCCTACCCACACCGCACAGGAACCATCGGAAAGAAACCTGCAGGGCTTTCCATTCCATTCAGCCTTTCAGAACCCCATCAATTGGAAAGATAATGAGGCCTGCGGTATCCCCAAAAGAATCGACCGGCAATATTCCGCGATACCCACATTCCACCTCGCATGTCGCCCTGAGCTGAGCCATTCCAAAAAAAATTGAAAAAAACATGTCCATCTTTGGGGGTAAGCGGGTACTCGTGACATCATACCAACAGATCGAATGAAATATGCAATCAAACGATACATACTGGGAATCGCTGATCGGCAAATACCTCTCCGGGAATTGCCAGCCGGATGAGGAAAGGGAATTGAAGGACTGGATCGACTCCGCGCCTGAACACATGAAAAAGTTCCAATCCTACCAGGAGACATGGAAGCTGACCGCGGCATCTGCAAAACTGAAATTCGAGGATGTGAAAAGCGGATGGGAGGTCGTCGAAAATTCGATCCGGCAAAATGAGGACGAGGCTCCCCAGGCGAAACACAGCGGCCAGGGCAACTACCTCCCGAAATATTTTCTCCGTGTCGCAGCTGTCCTGATTATCCTTGTCCTCAGCGGGATCACATTGTACCGGCAGTTCACTTTGAATCCGGCCAGTACGCTGGTCGCAGCGAATGAATCGGTCAGCCAGCACATGCTTCCGGACGGCTCAGTCATCTGGTTGAACAAAGACAGTGAGATCAGGTACAGAACAAAGTTCCGGACAAGGGAGGTCCACCTGCTCCGCGGGGAAGCATTCTTTGATGTTCAAAAAGATCCGGACCAACCGTTTCAGGTAATGACCCCGGAAAGCAAGACGACTGTCCTTGGTACGCGCTTCAACCTGCGTGTGGATCAGGAAACCGGTGATGTAGCCCTTTTCGTGGAAGAAGGGAAAGTCGCGTTTCAAGGAATTGGAAAACAGGAGGTCCGGCAGGTCATCACACGGGGGGAAGGTGCTATCTTTCACGGTCAAACCAGGTCCATTGTAAAAATGGACGAGGCGGATGTAAATACGATCAGCTGGAAAACACAACAGCTTGTATTCGACCACCAGCAACTTCGGGAAGTGATTCCATTGCTTGAAAATTTCTTCGATACCGATATCAAAGTCAGCAATCCGGGAACGCTTGATTGTCACTTCAGATCCACCTTTGACAAACCAACATTGAGTGAAGTGCTCGAAACTCTGAAGATCAGCCTGAATGCGACAATTACATTTTCTGGCAGCACCTGGGTGATCGATGCACCCTCGTGCCAAAACCCTGATGTGCAATGAAAAACCGGATTCCCATGTGGTTCTTTTGCCTGTTTGTAAACGCAAACATACTCGGACAGGTGATCGACTTTACAGCTCCGGTAAGTTTCATATACCAGGGCGAAACCCTTGAAAACGTGCTCACGGATATCGAATACCGGTACGGCGTCAAATTCTCATACTCCAGCGATCTCCTCCCCCTTGATCAGAAAATGTTTGCGCGCATCGAAGAGCAGGAATGCAAAGAAGCATTTGACATCCTGTTCGAGCAAACACAGATCGTGTACGGGATCGTGGGAAAGCAGGTTGTCCTGGGGATCGATACGCAGAAAGTGGCCATAGCTCCGGACCAGGGGCTTTTCGGTATAGCCGAAATGGATGAAGCCTGGGCTTCCCGGAATATGGACCTGTTGAACAGCACGCGCAGGACATCCTCTGCCATACCGGTATTGCATGTTCAAAACAGATTCAGGCCCTTGCAAAATCCGGGACGCAGGTATGTGATCGAGATGACCCATGGCGACCTCAACAGCAGGGAACACCTGACGATCTTTGACCGCATCGAGCGCCGCGAAACATCCCCGGTTGCCCATTTTTCGCTTGTTTACCCTGTCGGGTACAGGACATCGGAAGAAGAAAACAGGCCAACAAATATCGGGCTTCACCTTACCTGGGGCCATGACCCATCAGTCAACGGTGTGATCCTGGCCGGCCTTGGCAGCACGGTGGAAGATAAAATGGAAGGGATCCAGCTATCCAGTTTCTTTAATGCGGTCGGCGGAGAAATGGAAGGGGCCCAGTTTACCGGGCTTGTCAATATGAATTTCCGGGAAACCCGCGGGGTCAGTGCAAGCGGCATCATGAATTATGCGGAGTCCATGAAAGGTGCCCAGCTGGCGGGCATACTGAACATCAGTCCGGGGCTATCCACTGGATTCCAGGGCGCAGGGGTATGCAATATCGCCACAAGGGGCTGGGGTGTCTCACAGGCTGCCGGGATCTTCAATATCAGCAGGGGGGTCGGGGATTTACAGGCAGCAGGGATCTTCAACATCGGGGATGAAGTCCGGGTTGGCCAGATCGGGGGCATCTTCAATATCGCAAGGAAAGTAAATGGTTTCCAGATCGGGCTGATCAATATAGCAGATACCGTATCGGGCCCGACGATCGGTTTGATTAACCTGGTGAAAAAAGGATACCACTCCTTTGAAATTTCCGGACAGGAAAGCATCCATGCAAATGCAATGCTCAGGATCGGTACAAAACCGTTTTACAATATCCTCCGGATCGGGGCGAGAATCGATGAACGGACCTGGGCGCTGGGTTACGGGATCGGAACCTCGATCCCCATGGGGAGGAGGAACAGCCTGCAGATCGAAGCGATATGCAGCCATGTCAATGACCGCACATTCTGGACTGACCAGCTCAACCTGCTCAATCAGCTCAATTTGGTTGCAAATTTCAAGATCGGACGTCACGTTGGACTGGCACTTGGCCCGGTGTTCAATGTGTCCGTGTCTAAAGTTTACCATGCAGACCAGGACAGGTATGGAATGGCTCTGGGATCGAATTATTTGTTTGACGAAACTTCGTACCGCTCCTGGCGAAAACCCGTAAATGTGCGCGGGTGGGTCGGATTCCACGCCGGGATCCGGATCGAATCCAGGTAATATTATTTCACAACAGATGGCTCGCTTGAACAGGTGCTGCTCAGGAAGCACCCTGGGAAAGTACGGTCGATATAAACAGGAATAAAATGACCATCAACCGTAAAAAGCAGCTCATATTCATGCTCTTCTGCCTTTTCACCTTTGCATTGGCCGGCCAGGAGGAGAATCTTGTCACCCAGGTCGTGCGTGGGCAGGTGGTCGACAGGGAGAGCAAATCCCCGCTCGCAGGGGCGAACATCAGTATCGAAAAAACGATCCCGCTATTGGGTACAGGCACGGATGCTGAAGGGCGCTTCATCCTGGAAGCTGTACCCGTCGGCCGGCAGACAATCATTGTCACTTTTCTCGGCTACGAGCCAATGGTCCTGGGCAATATCATGGTGACAAGCGGCAAGGAAATCGTGCTTGATCTGGAACTGACAGAGTCTGCAGTCCCACTTGATGAACTGGTTGTCAAGGCGACGGACCAGGTAAACAGGCCGTTGAATGAAATGGCCCTGGTGAGTGCACGCACTTTTTCCGTCGAAGAAACAGGGCGGTACGCTTCCAGTTTTTTCGACCCGGCGCGGATGGCCCAGAACTACGCCGGCCTGTCCGGAACCGGCGGGTCATCTGACCTGTTCAACGAGATCATCGTACGCGGCAATTCACCGAAAGGCGTGCTCTGGAGGCTGGAAGGAATCGAGATCCCGAACCCGAACCACTTCGGATCCTTAGGGAACAGCGGGGGCGGCATCAGCATGCTGAGCAGCAGCATGCTGAGCAATTCCGATTTCTACACCGGGGCATTCCCGGCTGAATTCGGCAATGCTTCGAGCGGGGTTTTCGACCTGAACTTGCGCAAAGGGAACAACCAGAAAAGGGAGTATTCCCTGATGGCCGGGCTCCTGGGCCTCGAAGCGGCCGCCGAAGGTCCGCTTGGAAGATCCGGTGCAAGCTATCTCGTGAATGCAAGATACTCGACCCTTGCCATCCTCGAAGGGATCGGCCTGAACCCGGTCGGCGATGTCCTTCCAAAATACGGCGACCTGTCATTCCATATCCATTTCCCGGAGACACCGCTGGGACAGATCAGCATTTTCGGGCTTGGAGGGCAAAACAAGGCTTATGATTACGCCGAAAAGGATTCTTCAACTTGGGTGTATACATCAGACAGGTACAGCTATGAGGAGGATCAGTCTGTAGGTACGATCGGCATGGTCCACCGGATGCTGCTGGGAAACAATGCGTACCTGAAAACGGTCATTGCAGCATCAACCCAAACGGAGGGCGACCGCGCGTATTTTTACGATGCCCGGGATGGGTATCGTGAAATTGATGATTTCACATCTGACTTCCGCACGAATACGTACCGGATCTCGACGAGTTTCACGCAGAAGCTGAATGCAAAGCATACATTCAAGGCGGGCCTGATTGCAGGGTCCATCAGTTATGCAGTAAATGCAAGGGAGAAAGACTATAAAAACGAAAACTGGATCACTTACCTGGCTGACAGAGGAGAAACACAGCAGTACCAGGGCTTTTGCCAGTGGAAATACAGGCCATCGGAAAATCTGACCCTGACCGGTGGTTTTCATGTCAACTATTACGATTTTAACGGTCAGTTCTCATTCGAACCCCGGATGGCGGCACGCTACGACCTGTCTGCGCGCCATACACTGACGGGAGCCATCGGGGTACATTCAAAACCGGAACATCCGGCCTTTTACCTGTCTGAAACATCAATCGGGTCCGAGACACGCAATTTACCAAACAGGGACCTGAAATACGCGCGCGCACTCCATGCGGTAATTGGCTACGAGTTCTTCATGAATCCGCAGCTGAAAGCATCGGTCGAGGTGTACTTTCAGCACCTGTATGATGTGCCGGTCGCAGATGACCTGACAAGCAAGGCTACACTGCTCAATGCCCTTGAGATATGGGATGTGCTTGATGCAGGCCCGGCTGTCAATGCAGGCCTGGGCAGGAATTACGGGATAGACCTGACCCTGGAAAAAAATTTCAGCCAGCATTTCTATTTCCTTTTCACGGCGAGTGTTTTTGAATCAAGATACAGGACGTTGGGCGGGCAGTGGTATAATACGCGGTTTAATGGCAAATACCACTTCAACCTCCTCGGGGGCAAGGAATTCGTCCTGGGCAGGAATAAGCAAAAATTGCTCGGATTCAACGTGAAGGGGATCGTCAACGGGGGGAACCGGACGACACCGATCGACCTGGATGCCTCCATTCGCGAGATGCGCACCATCCGGGATGAAAACAGATTCCTGGCTGAATCCGTGGGTACCTATTACAGGTTCGATATCGGGATCAGCTACAAGATCAACCGGCCAAAGGCGACACACTCCATCATGCTGGACATCCAGAATGTAACCAACCACCTGAATATCTACCAGGTGTACTTCAATGGTTCCGCCGGGGCAATCGAAAAAGAATACCACACCGGGTTCTTCCCGGTACTGAACTATCGAATTGAATTTTAAACCAGAAAAAATTGAACAAAATGAAACATTTGAATGGAATCTTATTCATGGCTCTGGCACTCATTGCGATCCAGGGTTGTTATTTTGATTTTGACAATGACGATGGCTTTGGCTGCAAACGCGGTAACGGGAATGTCATTGTCCAGCGGATATTCATCCCGGATTTTCACAGCATCAACATGGGCACGTCCGGCAATGTGTATGTCCGGCAAGGGGATTTTTTCGAAGTCGAGGTGGAAATCGATGAAAACCTGGTCGACGAGATCCGCAGGACAGTGCGCAATGGCAAGTGGGACATTGAGTTTGACCGCTGCATCAAAAACCTGACGCGCTTTGATGTGTATGTCACCATGCCTGAAATTCGGGCGTTGGCCATCTCCGGATCCGGGGATATCATCGGAGAGAATGATTTTAGCGGGGATGACATGGAGCTGACGATCAGCGGGAGCGGAAACATGGATATTGCTTTTGAGGGCAATACGGTCGATACCCGGATCAGCGGGAGCGGCAACATACGCCTTGAGGGGGAGATTGTCCGGCTTGACCATGAAGTACCCGGCTCCGGTGACCTGAGGGCATTCAATTTGTTTACCGATATCGCAAAAATTACCAACTCCGGTTCCGGCGACAGTGAAGTCACCGTGAGTGACCTGCTGATCGCCCGGATCAGCGGGAGCGGGGATATTTATTTTAAGGGAGATCCGGATACGGATATCATCATTTCAGG
>JARQTN010000168.1:14534-16414 GCA_029976695.1 Lewinellaceae bacterium | reverse complement strand
AGTACATGAATAGCGAACCGGGCGTGCTTGCTGTTTTCGGCTCACGTACTCGCTCATCATGTACTCAGTATTCATGTACTATTCCGTCCAAATGAGTAGCGCGTACTGAGTACATGAGTACATGAATAGCGAACCGGTAGCGATTGCTGTGATGGGCTCATGTACTCGCTCATCATGTTTTCTTTCGGCTATTTGAAAAGCCCGTTCTCGACATCGCCTTGGGCATTATTTTGCCCATATGCCGGGTGGATCAACAGGCAGCAGAAGAAAGAAACAACGACCAGGTAAATAGCTTTTTAAAATTCATGGTAAATACGGATTGACTTTTTTGGATCATACCAGTAACTCTACAATATAAATAAGGGACTATTTGATGAAGATCACAATAAAACATGACCGGCCTCATTGATATTCCGATGAATACACGGGAAATTGTGTTGACTGCGGTTTTTTGTTTTTATAAAAAACCTTGAGATAGAATTATTACCGATTTTAATCCACTGAAAATGAGCGCAAAAAGATTTGAAGAAATTCGTGACCATGTACTGAGCCTGGCTCGTATGGATGCAGGTCCGAATGAACTGGAAGAGCTCGAAAGATGCATGTGGCAGCTGAGTGTGACCGGCAGGTCCATGGTTTCCGTGGATCGTGGCAGGCCGGTTGTCATCCCGGCTGATGATGACCTTTCCTCAAGTGAATTCGATCCGGTCCATTTTATCGAGGATGGCGATGAAAAAGGCCTCAACCGCTTCAGAAGCAGGTTGAACAATGTCAGCATTAGCCATTCATAGGTGCTGACTTTCATGTAAAACACTTCTCACAGCCTGCTCTCCGGATGGGGACTAAGCGGGTTATTTCCTTTCTGATATCTGACATCTGGATTCTGCAATCCGATAGTCGGATTCTGCGATCAGGTATCTGAGTATCCTCTTTTTTCGGATATCAGACCGCAGATTGCAGAACAATTGATGTCAGATTGCAATGGCTATTTGCGGCTATTTCGGAATTTATCCCATTTATCATGAAAGGGTCTTTAAAAACCGCTCTGCTTCCTCCAGATGCGCTTTTTGCTTTTCCTCACCCATCCGGTCAAATGTGCGCAGCAGCATACCCAATCGGGGATTGGAGGAGAAGAAATCCCGGTGTACGTGCATGAACCGCCAGAACAGCCCGTCCCAGGTCTTCTGCCAACCGCCCTTTTTGTAATCACTCATTTTAAGAATGTAATTGCTGCCGCTGATATAGGGTTTGGTGGACATCAATCCCCCATCGGCAAACTGACTCATGCCATATACGTTTGGCACCATCACCCAGTCGTACGCATCGATAAACAACTCCATGAACCAGCGGTACACCTCGTCGGGATCAAATTCGCAAAGGAGCATGAAATTGCCCAATACCATCAGCCGCTCAATATGATGACAGTAACCGGTTTCCAGCACTTTTTTGATCGTTACATCCACCGGCTCGATGCCTGTGGTCCCTTCGTAAAATGAAGCCGGGATTTTCCGCTCAAAGCCCCAGAAATTTCGGGTCCGTTCTTCACGGCCTTTCACGACATAGATCCCCCGAATGAATTCGCGCCAACCGATGATCTGCCGCACAAACCCCTCCAGGGAATTGATGGGCACTTCATTCTCAGAAGCAAATGCCAAAGCTTCATCAATGACCTCCTGCGGTGTGAGAAGCCCGGCGTTCAGCATGGGTGTCAGGATACTGTGGTTCAGGATACGCTCGTCACGGACAAGTGCGTCTTCATATGGGCCGAATTCAGAGAAGCGGGTTTCCAGGAATTCCTGCAGCCACTTTCTGGAAGACTGAAAATCAGCCGGGTAGAGAGGGTATACTTCACTTTTACCAATGGCTTCCGGGAAGTTTTT
>JARQTN010000168.1:4377-14434 GCA_029976695.1 Lewinellaceae bacterium | reverse complement strand
ATGCCTTTTTCTGTGAGATAGCGCCTATAAAACTGCATGCTGGCACGGTGGAAAGCCAGTTTCTGTTTGTGGAAGTGATATTGCCTGAAAAAGAGATATTCCTCCACCAGGTAGACAGGTTGTCCGCTTTCAATGACCGGGCTATACTCAAACAACTGGTGTGGGAAAATGAGGCACGCCTCAAACATTGGCTTTCTTTTTATTCCGCCGGCACCGTTCGCTGCAGTATTTTACCTTGCCCCAGACCTTCTCCCATTTTTTTCGCCAGGTGAAGGGCCGGCCGCAGGTCATGCATACCTTATTCGGCAGGTGTTCTTTTTTCATTGATCTTTCTCAGATGACCTGAAGTCTTCCTTGCGGGCATAGGGGTAGTACCCGATCTTTTCCAGATTGTAATAGGTATTCAAACCGCCGATCCCGACCGCTTCGAGTTTTTCCAGGTCGATCTGGTTGTCTTCGAAGAGCACTTCTTCCGGCAGGATGACGTGTTCCACCTGACCAATGATGAGCATCGTGCCGTTGATCAGGATGGGGATCTCTGACAGGTACTGTAAACCGATCTTCAGCTTGCTTTCTTTGACAAAAGGTGCACTGAAACCCTCCACGTATTCCTCTGTCAGTCCGCAAGCCTCGAATTCGGATTCTTCCGCCTCGAATTTGGCCGAAGTATAATGGGCCTGCCGGACGAATTCAGGATGTACCATATTGATGGTGAATGAGCCATTTTGACGCACATTCTCATAGGTATGCCGCCGCACTTCTTTCGGCGGCCGGACAATGAATCCCATTAACGCAGGATTACTGCCAAGGTGGACAACAGAATTGAATATGGACAGGTTCGTTTTTCCTTCATTTGAAATGGTGCCAATGAGGTTTGCCGGCTTTGCACCGCCAAGGCAGTTTACGAGGTTGAGGCGCTCGATGCGCTCCATATTGATGAGGTCTTCTTTTGTCAAATGCATTTCATCAGGATTTTCTGCGTGTATGGGTCATGAGGATGCGCTGTTTTTCCTCTTTTACCTTTTGATGGCTGCGGTGCGCCCAGATCTTTTTCCGGGCTTTCCTTCCGCTTTCCATCAAATCAACAATCGGAAAGGGATAATCGATCCCGACCTGTATTCCATACAAGGATTGTTCCATTGCGGTCATCCTCCATGGTTCATGAATGTGTTCAACCGGGATTTTGTTCAAATCGGGCACCCATTTCCGGATGAAATCCCCTTGCGGGTCATGGTCCTGCGATTGCTTCACCGGGTTGTACATGCGCACGGTATTTACACCCGTGGTGCCAGCTTGCATCTGGAACTGGGGATAGTGGATGCCGGGTTCATAGTCCAGGAATTGCCTGGCCAGGTGATAAGCGCCATCGCGCCAGTCCTGGTCCAGGTGGTGGCAGAGGAACGAGACGAGCATTGCCCGCATCCTGAAATTGATCCAGCCGGTCTCTGTCACGGCCCGCATGCAGGCGTCGATGAGCGGAAAACCGGTTTTCCCTGTCTTCCAGGCATCGATCCGTTCCTTGTTCCTTTCGTGTTCAAGCAGTTCGTACCCCCGGTTGATACACTGCGTTTCATAGGTGCATTCCACTTCAAATTTCTGGATAAAATGACAGTGCCACTTGAGCCGTGTAAGGAACGCTGAAAAGGCGCGTTTGTGTGCACTCTGTTTTGGGTGTTGTTTCACAAACTGGTATGCCTGTTTAATGGAAAGGTTTCCCCAGGCCAGATAGGGCGAAAGCCTGCTGCAGGAAACCCTGCTTTCACCAGGTTTTGAAATATACCGGTGATAGTTTATCCCCCTCGTTTCTGCGAACGACCGCAGGTATTTCCAGGCATTTGATTCGCCGGCCGGTTGGAATTGTGCTGGGTAAGAGCTCAGCTTTTGAACCAATGGTCTTTGCAGGGGAAAGTCATTTTTGAAACGGATGGGCTGTTGCTGGGCAAATGTGTTCCCAATGACCGGCTGAGCCATGGTTACGTACCATTGCTTGTCCCACCCGTCCCGGTTTCGGATGCCGCGCAAGATCCCGTCCCGCTGGAATTCCACCCATTCCATGCCATGTTGTGAGAAGAGTTGCCTTACAGCCTTATCCCGGTCCCAGGTGATTTGAACACCGCTTTCCCGGTAGCTGAAGACCGTATGTATTTCAAATTGGAAGATCAGGGATGTAAAAACCTGGAGAGCTTCAGCATGGAATAATGTGACCTCATTTCCTGAAGCTTCCAGTTTTTTATTCATATCCATGATGGAATGATACCTGAACTGCAGGTGCCTGGGTGAAGTGTCCGGATGCGCATCGATGGATGGTTCGAAGATATGGATCACGAGGTATGGAATTCCGGCAGCTTCAGCTGCAGAAAACGGTGCATGATCCTGTGTCCGCAGGTCCCGTTTCAGCCAAACGATATTGATCCGTTGACGGGTCACAACTCTTTTTTGCATTTCTTCCAGAAGGAAAAAAACGAGGGATAATATCCTTTCACGGAAAACATCCAGTCGCGACTGTCTTCAGTTCCGCGATAGTGGTGATTCAGCGGATGTTCCTTGAAATAAATTTCAGCAGGTTGATACTCATTGACAAAATCGTCAAAGGACCCTGTGAAGACTTTTAGCCCGGCAATATTTTGACCAAGTTTCAATAGAAAGTCGATGGAATTGCGAGAGACCGGGTACTGGTCAAAAACTTCCGGTTCGAGGAGCAGCACACGGTTGGCTTTGATCTCCTGCCGCCATGTCGGGTCCATGTTGTAGAAGTTATAAAGGCAGACGGGCAGGTTTGGTTCCAGGTCTAAAGCTGGTGTTTCCGGAAGTTCTGTTTTCAGCTTTGGGACCATCGTATCGCGAAGTTCTTCGGGTATGCTAAAATCGTCGAAAGCATCATAAGGGACATCGAGGAACGTCCCTTTCTGGGTCGTCCTGCAGTACTTGTTGATGTTGTCCTGGTTGGCAACATATGTTCTGCTTCTGGTTGTCCCTGCCACCCATTGCCAGCTCAGGGCATTGCTCGCCCAGTCGCCGTCCAGCAGGTGGTAATACATCCATTGGGCAGGCACTTTCCAGTGGCTCTTCCCCATGTTGCAGGAAATTGCGGCAATGTACATGCGCACGTGATTGTGCAGGTATCCTGTTTCGTAGAAATCCCGGATCGCCCGGTCGATCGCCTCGACCCCTGTATTTGCCTCCACGATCGCTGCAGGCATTTCTGTATTGTCCACATCCGGTTGAGGGTGTTTCAGGTCACGGTTGATCTCATTTCCCTTTTCGATCCAGATCTGCTGCCAGTAATCGCGCCAGGCAAGTTCCTGGATGAACTTCTCGATCTTACCGGGATCACTTCCTTTGTTCAATACATGTTTGAGGACCATTTTTGTTGAGATCACACCCCTTGAAATATATGGCGACAGATAGGTCACAGCGCCGTCGATGAAATTGCGTGTCCGGCCATATGCGACGGGATTGACCTGGTCAACCCGCTCAAGGATTTTACCATATGATGTATCAAATAACCTCATCCGGCCAGTTGTTTGATCATCCCTTTGAAGATCAGGCCGTGGAAAGGCAGCACCGCATACCAGTACAGGCGGCCCATCAGGCCAAGTGGGCGGAAAGTAGCGACCTGGTGCAATTGCTTGTCCTTAATCCTGAATTCAAGCCATGCCTCGCCGGGAAGTTTCATTTCAGCATAGAGCAGCAACCGTTTTTCCTCGCGGTTTGCATACAATACCCGCCAGAAATCAAGGGCATCACCAGCTGTGAGGTGCGTCTGGCTCCTCCGGCCGCGCCTGAGTCCAACCCCTCCGACCACTTTGTCGAGGAATCCACGGACTTCCCAGAGCCAGTCGGCGTAATACCAGCCGTTCTCCCCACCGATGGACCAGATGCGGTTGAGCGTTTGTTGTTCATTTGCCACCGGTGCATCCTGCTTGTCCTTGAAGCAGCCATCCGTAGGTACTTCGATCAGGTTTGAAATACCTCCCGACAGGACATCACTTGACTGGGCGTCTTTCCAGCTGGAAAGGACCTCCTGGGAATCAATTTTCTTGAAAGCAATACGGACCGCATCCACGTAGGATATTTGCGGAATGTCAAGCTTTTCACGCAAATCGTTGGGTTCTGCCACGGTTTCGACATGCATGCTGTTGACCAGGTTGACCGCGAGCTTGTAGGATGTTGAAGTAACGAAATACAACCAATAAGAAGATAGTCGCGGGGTCATGACCGGGACGGTGAAGATCTTTCTTTTCAAACCACGGACGGCTGCAAATTGCAATAGCATTTCCTTGTAGGTCAGGATGTCTGGCCCGCCGATATCATAGCTTTTGTCGAACGTATCTTTTTTAGACAATACGCCAACCAGGAAAGACAGCACATTTGATATGGCAATCGGTTGTGTCCTCGTGTTGATCCATTTTGGTGCCACCATAACGGGTAATTTCTCTACCAGGTCACGGATGATCTCGAAAGAGGCGCTTCCAGACCCGACGATGATACCGGCCCGCAATGTCGTCAGGTGAAAAGGGCCTTCTGCCAGCACATCTTCAACTTCATGCCTTGACCTCAGATGTTTGGAAAGCTGTTCCGAATTGACAATCCCGCTCAGGTAAATGACCTGCTTAACTTCTGTGTTTTGCAATGCAACCACAAAATTTTTTGCCGCCCTTTTTTCCATCTCCTCAAAATCGCCGGATGCGGCAGACATGGAGTGGATCAGGTAATAAGCGGCCTCGATATGTTGCGGCAACACATTAGTCGAGGAAGGGTCTAGAAAGTCAACCTCAAGGACATGGACGGGCTCATTTTCATAGGGGGAGAGATCAAAACGTGCACGGTCACGGACGCAACAATACACATGGTGACCGCTTTCAAGCAGGACAGGCAGCAGCCTTTTCCCGATATACCCTGTCGCACCTGTCAGCAGGATATTCATCTCTTTGCGATCTTATTGTTGCTGATCATCCGCTGGCGGCTTGACCGGAACCTTGTGAGCAGGGACTTTCTTTTCATGGCATGTTTCAGGCTGACACCGCTATTCACCCGTTTTCGCCATAACCGGAAACTTGAAGGCTTCAGGTTTCTTCGCATGATCTGGATGACATCTCCTTCCGACAGGCCAAACTGGTATGCGATGGCTTCGAATGGTGTACGGTCTTCCCATGCCATTTCAATGACCCTGTCGATCTCTGCATCCGTCAGATCAGTCATAAAAAAGTTACGATTTAATACTTGACATCCCGCCGTCCACATGAAGGACCTGCCCGGTCATCCAGGAAGAGGCGGGCGTGAGCAAAAATGCAGCCATTGATGCGATGTCTGACGGCGTACCGATTCGTTTCAACGGGTGGCGCTGTGCATTTGCCTCCTTCTTATCTTCGGAATTCAGCAGTTTTCCCGCAAGAGGGGTATCCGTAAGGGATGGGGCGATGCAATTCACCCGGATGCCGGGTGCAAGTTCAGCGGCCAGTGCCCTTGTCAGTCCTTCGATCGCCCCTTTTGAAGCGGCTACCTGGGTATGGAAATTAAAACCGCTTTGGACGGCTACTGTGGAAAACAGGACAATTGAGGCATTGTCCGATTTCTTCAGGTTCGGCAGTACAGCCTGGATCGTCTTGATGGCACCCACGACCTGCAGGTTGAAGTCTTCAGTGAATGATTCTGGCCGGATCCGGGCAAAAGGTTTCAGGTTGATGCTGCCCGGGCAATAGGCAATGCCGTCCAGGGTCTCCGGGACAAAAGAGAGGTCAGGCTGCGCATCCAGTACATCGAGGTGGCGGTACTCAATGCCTGTATTCCCGTCCGGTTGCGTGTTTCGAAAAGTGGCATTGACTTGGTGCCCTTCCTGTTTTAATTGTGCGGCAAGTTCCTTTCCGATGCCGGAAGAACCGCCGATGATCAGATATTTTCCCATGGCAAGAAAACAGAGAACAGGGGTGAATGTTTATTGCCCGAACCTGGTGCCGTCAATTATAATTTTTTCAGGAAATGCAATGCTTGACTGTTAAAAACAGCAGGTTGTTCGACATTCACGACATGGCCGCAATCCGGGATGACATGCAGGGTTGACGAAGTATGGTCCTGGACAAGTTTGGAGATCGCCGGCAGAAACATGTAATCCTCCTCCCCCATGATATAGAGGGTCGGGATACCGGAATCCTTGATCCGGAAAAAGGACAAAAGCGGATTTACCTCACTGGCTAAAGTAAACCAGCGTTTGAATTCATTCTGGTATAATTTCTTCGCCTCCCTGATAAACAGGCTCCTCGATTCCCGGTGTGTTTTGCGGGGCATGATGATCCAGGCAAAAAACCTGTACAGGAGAAGATACGGGATAACTGATTTCAGAAGGGTACCAAGTTTCATCAGGATCCGACCGCGCAGGTTGAGCTTCATGATCGCCCCGCCCATGATCATGCTGGCCGTGCGCTCCGGATACCGTTCGGTAATCTCCCGGATAATGATCGTACCCAATGAAATGCCGACAAAATGCGTTTTCCCGATATTCAGGTGATCAAGTACTTCGATCACGTCATCCCCGATCACATCAAAAGAATACTGCTTGATCTTGTCATAGATGGGTTTCTTCGACTGGCCGTGTCCGCGCAGGTCGACAAGGAGCACATTGAAATGCTGCCTGAAATCCCTGATCTGTCGGAACCAGATGGAACTGCTGCCACCCGCACCATGGATGAAAGTCACCCATTCCGTTGAGGTTTCGTGCAGGTATGTCGTGAAATGCAGCATCCGAAAAAGAACAGCCGTGTATATTTTTTGTTCCTGAAGGCCTGCAAGATACCTATTTTTAGCCCTTCATGTTAAATTCGACATCAATGTCAGGAGAAAAGGACATCCGATACCTGCGCAGGGCGATCGAAATGGCCCGGGAAGGAATGGAAAAGGGAGTTGGCGGCCCGTTTGGTGCCGTGATCGTTTTGGACGGAAAAGTCATTGCTGAAGCTTATAATGAAGTCATTGCCGGCCACGACCCTACGGCACATGCCGAAGTGCAGGCGATCCGGAAGGCATGTAAAAAAGCGGAAGCATTTCACCTGCCGGGGGCAACGATCTATACATCGTGCGAGCCCTGCCCGATGTGCCTTGGTGCAATCTACTGGGCGCATATCCACAGGGTGGTGTATGCTTCAGCCATGGAAGATGCAGACAAGATCGAGTTTTATGACTTGTATATCGCTGAACAGCTGAAGCTTCCGCGGCAAGACCGTTCTATCCAGTTTGATCAGTTGTTGAAAGAAGAAGGAGCGGATCTCTTCAGGATGTGGTCAGATAAAGAAGATAAAACGAATTACTGACCGCTACCATTCCAGTTCCCTGACCAATTGGGCATCCTTGTTCCAGATCTGGATCTTTCCAAGCGAACTGGATGTGACAAGATATTTTCCGTCAGGACGCCACCCGATTCCCCAGAGGTAATCATCTGACGAAGTACTCTCCGCAATGAGTTCACCACCTTTAGACCAGATCCTCAGGGCATCACTCGCCGTTGCCAGTTTTTCAGCATCCGGGCTCCAGTCCAGGTTTCTGTACTCTGCCTTGCTGTGCCTGACCGTTTTGATGAGGTTGAATTCCCGGTCCCAAAACCGGAGCAAAGGCGGGTATCCGAAATCATAGTCACCGTAATCCCCGATCACAAAAAAGTCGCCGGACGGGTGCCACTCCACACAAAGCATGAGGACCTTTTCATCACGGTGCGCAATTTTTTTCAGCAGGTTCCCGTCCTGGTCGTACACCCTGATGAATTCACTCAGGGCGATGATTTCTTTACCCAATGGATGCCAGTCGATGGCGACATATCCCTTTGAGTTTTCTTTTGGGATTGCCCTGAGCTTTTTCCCATCGATATCCCAGATCGTGGTGACCCCTTCATAATCTGCATTGGCGATCATCGTACCCTCAGGATTCCAAACAACAGCCCGCGATGGGTTGGGGTGCTCACCCTTCAGATAGGTTGTCTGGTCAGTATATACATCGATTAGGCGCGTATAGGGACCGGTATCGGCTACAGCAAGAATGTTTTTATCCGGATGCCATCGGACCCTTTCCACATGCGCATCATCATGGTATTTTTTGACCTTTTCGAATGTCTGGCCATCAAAGATCAGGATTTCTTCATTGGCGCCGATGGCAAGGTATTTTCCGTCAGGACTCCATTGGGCCGTCCAGTAGATCAGGTCTTTTGGAGGTTGGCCAAAGAGCATGAATTCAGCAAGGCAAAGAATGAAAAGCAATAAATACCGTGACATCATCATTGTTCATTTCGAAGATAAAGGTGCATCACTTTAATTAATCTTTTGGGTGGTTTGGTATACAGCACGGAAAGAAAAAACTTGACGGGAGGAATAATTAGCCTACCTTTGCAAGCTGAATAAGAAAACTTATGACATTTAAAGACCTCGGGATCATCGATCCCATTTTAAAAGCCCTCGAAGGAGAAGGCTACGAAGCACCCACATTGATCCAGAAAAAATCAATCCCGGTTTTACTCAAAGGAAAGGACCTTCTCGGATGTGCCCAGACGGGCACCGGGAAGACGGCAGCATTTGCGATTCCAATCATCCAGCAACTCTCCCGGCAAAACCACCATCAAATTGGCCAGCGGAAAATCAGGGCACTTGTTGTGGCCCCAACGCGTGAACTTGCCATCCAGGTAAATGACAGCTTTTCCACCTATGGGAAGTATACCGGCATCCGGAACACCGTGATCTTTGGTGGCGTGAGCCAGCATGCTCAGGTCAAAGCCCTGAAAAAAGGCGTGGATATCCTGGTCGCCACTCCGGGCAGGCTCCTCGACCTGATCAACCAGGGATTTATATCCCTTGATCATATCCGGTTCTCTGTCCTGGACGAAGCGGACCACATGCTCGACATGGGCTTCCTGCCGGATATCAAGCGGATCATTGCGAAACTGCCGCAAAAAAGACAGTCGCTGTTCTTTTCAGCCACCATGCCGGCAGCAATTGTTGACTTGTCCAATAAAATTCTCGGCAACCCTTTCAAAATTACAGTAAAGCCTGATCAGCCCACAGCTGAGAAAGTGGACCAGGCTGTTTATTTTGTTGAAAAACAGGACAAGATCAAACTGCTGAAGCATCTTTTGAAGATCAATGAAGCGGAATCTGCAATCGTCTTTTCCCGCACCAAGCACGGTGCAAACAAGATCGTGAAATTGCTTGGGCGTGCAGGTGTGCAGGCAGCAGCCATTCATGGGAACAAATCGCAGAACAACAGGCAGCAGACCCTCAGGGATTTCAAAAAGGGAAAAATCCATGTCCTCGTCGCAACGGATATTGCGGCCAGGGGCATTGATGTGGATAACCTTTCCATGGTCATCAATTATGACCTGCCCAATGTCCCGGAAACCTATGTGCACCGCATCGGGCGTACCGGAAGGGCGGATGCGAGCGGTGTCGCGCTTTCTTTTTGCGCGCCTGAGGAGCGGAGTTCCTTGAAATCGATCCAGAAGCTGATCAACAACAGGGTCCCGGTAATCACGGACCACCCGTTTGTTTCAGAAGAGTTGACAAATACTCCCGAAACTCCCAAACCCCATCATGCGTATCCTGTGGATGAGAAGCGCCCTGAAAAAAGGAAATCGCGCCACAGGACAAGGCGGAAATCACGCTATCGCGGACAGAACAGGAAGGCGCAGGCAAGCAAGGGGTAAACCAGGGAAGGTTATTTATCGCATATTTTTGGTAAATGACGATTCATGCCATTTCCGTAAGCGCTGGCTGAACCAAAGGTTGGGGTTTTTCCAAAGAAATGGGCAAATAAGTCCAGAGGAGTAACTAATGTTCTAGTTATTGATCACGAATAACTAGAACATTAGTTACACTGATTTTTAGGGGCCATCCTTAATGCTCATTTTGTTTTCCATTCCGTGCGTTTTTTCCAGTGACCATATAGAGATTACCTGAACTATCCCGGGTGTATAGAATATGTTCAAATCAGCGCTTATTAATTCTTTCCATATTTCTATCTTGGATGACATTCCGATGAAAAGAAGAAAAGCGATCCAGACAATAGCCATGGCCACTGCGGCGAC
>JARQTN010000168.1:0-4277 GCA_029976695.1 Lewinellaceae bacterium | reverse complement strand
GAAATGATCCGTTTTCTTGCGCTCGTAAGAGAACTTTCCATTGCAAACCTGCTGACTTCCCAATATTACCGGGAGGATTATGAAGGTTACCAGCTGGTCCCCGAACCATATGTCGCCTGCGTGAAACTGGAAGAAAATGGGTAGGCAAAAACCAAACACGTTTGATGCGATCGTGATCGGTGCCGGCATGAGCGGCAGTTGGGCAGCCAAGGAATTGTGCGACCGGGGGTTGAAGACACTCCTGTTGGAAAGGGGAAGGAATGTAAAACATATCGAGGATTATCCCACCACGCACATGAATCCCTGGCAGTTCAAACACCGCGGGGAAATGCCAAGGGAGGTCGTCGAACAAAACCCGGTAGTCTCGCGGTGCTATGCATTCAGGGAGGACAATGCCCACTTCTTCGTGAAGGACACGGAGCATCCCTATATCCAGGACAAGCCGTTCGACTGGATCCGTGGATACCAGGTTGGCGGGCGTTCTCTCATGTGGGCGCGGCAGACACAGCGGTGGAGTGATTATGATTTTGAAGGGCCTGCACGGGACGGTTTTGCCGTGGACTGGCCGATCCGCTACAGGGACCTGGCACCGTGGTATAGCAAGGTGGAGGCATTTGTAGGCATTGCCGGGAACAGGGACGGACTGGATATGTTGCCCGACGGCGAATTCCTCCCCGCCTGGGAAATGAATTGTGTGATCAATCATTTCCAGCGATCAGTAAAAGCAAATTATCCTGACAGGCACGTGATCTTTGCCCGTTGTGCACACCTGACCGAAGTGCGGGAAATCCACAAGCAGCAGGGAAGAGGGCTTTGCATGACGCGTACGGAGTGCGAAAGGGGATGTCCTTTTGGCGGCTATTTTTCTGCGAATTCATCCACAATTCCCTGGGCACAGAAAACAGGCAACCTCACCCTGAGGCCGGATGCAGTGGTGGAGTCTATCCTATACGATGCACAAACAGGCAAGGCCAGTGGTGTCCGGGTGATCGATGCACACACGAAAAAGTCTGTTGAGTACAACGCGTCTGTGATCTTTGTCAATGCCGGATCTGTCAACTCTGTGGGACTCCTGTTGAACTCAAAGTCTGCCAGGTTTCCGGATGGCCTTGGAAACGATCATGGGTTATTGGGTGCATACTTTGGGTTTCATAATTACCGGGGCATCATTGATGGTATTTACGAGGGGGAACTGGACAAAACGTCCAGGGGACGGATACCCACCAGCGGGTACATCCCGCGTTTCCGGAATGTGAAGAGACAGGAAACGGATTTCCTGAGGGGATACGCTGCCAGTTTTTCAGCGAACAGGTTGTGGGAGACCCCGGATACGGATGCCTGGGGAAATGCGCTGCGGGAAAGCCTGTTGGGGCACAAGCCAGTTCCTGGGCCCTGGCGTGTGCATTCCAGGTTTATGGGTGAAACGATCCCGAAGGCATCTAACCGGGTCTGGCTCGATGACACAAGGCGGGACGAGTGGGGCATGCCCCTGCTGCATGTGTCCATCGATTATGATGACAATGATGAAAAGATGCTGGCTGACTTTTTTGAGCAGGTACAGGAGATGTTTGATAAAGCCGGATTCACAGAACTTGAACTCATCGATACCAAACAGGCGCCTGGCCTGGATATCCACGTAATGGGCGGTGCGCGTATGGGCCGGGATCCGAGAACCTCTGTTCTGAACAGCTGGAATCAGGTCCATGCCTGCCCGAATGTCTTTGTAACAGACGGTGCCTGCATGACATCCACGGCAACGCAAAATCCGTCACTTACCTACATGGCCATTGCGGCGAGGGCGGCGAATTATGCGGCGGACCAGATGGAGCAGGGTTTGCTTTAGCCAGTACACGGCCTGGCACCCTGTCAGCCTATCATCCTGTCACCCTGAAGTTAAACGCAATCCAAGTTATTACACTTTTAAGTTGAAAGTCAGTCAATTATGAAAATATTGGCAAGGGAAGACTGGATATTGAGTCAGGGTTATCGGTACTCGGCCTGGCACCCTGTCATCCTGAAAGGCTGTCACGATTTCAGCGCGACAGCCCTGGAATTTAGTCTATTTTTACCTTGAATAATTGATAGCCAATGAAACGTCTGAGCGTCTTTGATATCTACAAGATTGGGGTCGGCCCCTCCAGCTCGCATACGCTGGGTCCGTGGATGGCGGCATTGCAATTTCGGAATGCACTTCAGGGCATTTCTTTTGACCGGGTGGAGGTCCACCTGTTCGGTTCGCTGTCCATGACCGGGATTGGCCACGCGACGGACCTTGCCGTGCAGTTGGGTCTCGAAGGCCATGACCCGAAAAAGGTGGACACGAACCAGATTCCCTTTTATATCGGACAGATCAAGTCCACCCAGCGGATCCGCATCCATGACCGGGAGATTCTTTTCAGCCCGACAAGGGATATCATTTTTGAGCGCACGATCAAGCCGGAACATCCCAATACCCTGACCTTCAGGGCCTATGAAGGGGGCAGGGAAGTATTGGCTGAGACGTACTATTCCGTGGGGGGCGGCTTCATCGAAAAAAAGGGCGATATCCACCCGGATCTGCGGCAGGATGAACTGCCTTACCCGATCGACAGCGGGCGGGACCTGATCACGTACACGGACAACGAACAGGTGCCCATCTCCGAGATTGTCTCCCGGAATGAACGCGCTTTCCGCAACCAGGAGGACATTGACCGGTCCCTCCGCGAGATTTTCCGCGTGATGCGGGACTGCATTTTCCATGGCTGCCAGACAAGCGGCATCCTGCCCGGGGGGCTGAATGTAAAGCGGCGAGCAGCGCCCATGGCAAAACAGCTTTTGGGAAACCTTGAATACGCCGACCACCAGGCATTCTTCGAAGCCATTAAAGGTTCCGGACGGGACTTCAATACGGTCAACCACTGGGTCAATTGCTTCGCCCTGGCAGTCAATGAAGAGAATGCTGCAATGGGGCGCATCGTCACTTCACCGACCAATGGGGCTGCGGGTGTCATCCCGGCAGTGCTTTGCTATTACTACTGCTTTTGTGACTACAGGGGATTTGAGGACCTGCGCCGGTTCCTGTACACATCAGCCGAGATCGGGTGCATCTTTAAAAAGAAAGCGACGATCTCCGCAGCTGAAGGTGGCTGCCAGGCGGAGATCGGAGTCTCCTCTGCAATGGCCGCTGCAGGGCTGACGGAACTGATGGGGGGCCGGCCGCGGCAGGTGCTCATGGCGGCCGAGATCGCCATGGAACATCACCTGGGGCTTACCTGCGACCCGATCGGCGGGCTGGTCCAGGTGCCCTGTATCGAACGCAACACCATGGGTGCGATGAAGGCAATTACGGCAAGTAACCTCGCCCTCGTCGGGAATCCCGATGATGCGGTGGTGAATTTCGATATCGTGGTGAAGTCCATGTGGGATACAGCAAAGGACATGAACCAGAGCTACAAGGAGACTTCCCTTGGCGGGCTGGCCTTCAACCTGCCCCTTGCCTTGCCGGAATGCTAATCAATACAGGGAGAGCAATACAATTGCTCATTCTCTTACATTCAGTAAATGCGTATGATCCAAGCCTCGCTCCAGAAGATGAAGAGAAACCGCCTGGCGATCAACCTCACCTTTTTCATCAACGGTTTCCTGTTTGCCAACTGGGCTGCCAGGATCCCGCGCCTCCAGGCGGATTTTGGGCTGGATAACCGCATGCTGGGCGTTGTCCTGCTTGCTTCTGCCATCGGATCCCTGATCGCCATGCCTTTTACAGGGTGGATGATCAGCCGTGCCGGTAGCCGGAAGATCACATCATGGGCGTCTTTCCTGTTCATTCTGTCCATTCCCCTTTTTACGATCAGCCCGAATACGGCAATACTCATCGGGACCTTTTTCATGATGGGTGTCTTTGTCGGCACCCTGGATGTCGCCATGAATGCCCAGGCTGTTCTCGTGGAGCGAATGTATCAGCGGCCGATCATGGCCTTTTTTCATGCCCTGTTCAGTGCGGGCATGATGGCGGGGGCAGGAACAGGGGCGCTCTTCGCCTGGGGAAACATTCCCCTGTCGGTGCACCTGAGCCTGCTTTCACTCCTGGCAATCGGGTTATGGGGATGGAACGTCTATCATTACCTGGATGACAAACCCGGGCAAGATGTGAAAGGAAAGAAGTTCTTTCATGTTCCTGAAAGGGCGCTCATTGCCATAGGAGCCATTGCATTCTGTTGTATGCTGGGGGAGGGCGCGATGTCAGACTGGTCAGCGAATTACCTCAAGCAAATTGTCCATGCAGACAATGCAACTGC
>JARQTN010000167.1:1386-3895 GCA_029976695.1 Lewinellaceae bacterium | reverse complement strand
TTTGAAAAGGAATTTGTTCAATTCCTGGTGATCAATGGCATCACGGCCGAAGACTGGGACAAAATGAAAAGCCACGAGCCGGACCATGCGGAAAAAATGATCGGCCTGTTCAGCGATGTGGTCTTTGAGGGGATCCTGCGGAAAACGGAATTTATCGAGTGGAAAAGCAAAGTAGAAATCAGGACGTTCCACTGCCTGGCGGACAAAATGGTGCTCGTGGGACTCAAGGCAGATGCAGGAGCAGGCGTTGATTTCCTCGACCCGGCATTCATTGAACAGGCTGTCGCAAACCCGCCGGCGGGCATCAGGACTTATACGACAGACAAACCCTATGCAAAACGCAGGGAGGAAGAGATCTTTGACATGCTGGAAAATGGCTGCGTGATCTCGGACGGCAAGCTGTACAAAGCCATCGCCACAACACTGTAAACCCTTAGGTCAGCTTTCAAGGTCGAAATAGAGCTTGTAATATTTTCGGCCATCGGGATCCTCGCCCCGTTCGATTCTTTCCCGATTCCCGTGGACGTAGATATGGAAGTTCTTGTCCAGCTTGATCACACTGCGAAACCCCCGGGACTGCTTCTTCACGGCAGGGTAGGAGATGTCGAATGTATCCGCCACGTCCATTTTCAGGTCCCGCGCGCATTCCTGCTGATAGGCCTTGAACTTCTCTGCGACATTTTCATCGCCAAACACACTGTTCGTAAAACCGGACTCGTCATAGGATTCGTTCTCGTTGAAGTAGGCCATCGTCTTGTTCAGGATGTCGATCTGGTCCGGTTTTTCCATCTGTTCCTCCCTGCCCAGCTGCTTGCTGACAAATGACTTTGTCATGGTGAGGAGGTTGCTGGTGAACGTGTAGGCATCCGAACAGGCGACCATGGAAAGGAAATCCTCCCGCCAGAAGATGGCCTCGCTTCCCCTGGAGGTCCGGTCCAGGATGAACGCGCGATAGCCGTCGCCCTGTTCCGTGTTGAAGATCACGCACCCCTTGTCCAGCTTCTCGAGGGGAAACCCGGCATCGAAGGAGACGCCGATCTGTTGACCTTCTTCGATAAATTTGATATAGGGATGTTTCGTTTCCGATTTGAAGATTCCGATGGCATCTGTCAGTTCATCCTCGAAGTTCAGCTGGTCAAAATAGACGATGCTCAGGTCACCCGGCTTGATATTGGCATGCTGGGAAGCTGCATACAGATGTTCCGCGATCCGGACGGATTCCCGGTGGAGCGCCCCCGGGTCCTGGAATATTTCCACGACTGACTGTATCACGGGATGCGGAACTTCCTCTTCTTCTTCGGGAGCTGAAAACGTAAAATGTTCCGGTGTTTCAAATCCGGCGAGGAAGTATTTGTTCAGGAGCTCCTGGTATTCACCCGGGGGCAAGTCGAGGGTTGATTCGGAGAGTGTGAGCGGTTCGCCCATTTTGGGGTTACCGACATGGTGCACGACCATGGAATGGAGTTGCGCAAGCGATAGATCGATCATGGATTTTCCTTTTTCCTTTACAGCGTAAAGATGATTTATTTTCTGAAAAGCGCATTCAGCTTTTCGTTGCGGTACCGGTAGAGGTAGAGCGCTTCCTCCATGGAGATCAGCTTGAACCTGACCTTTTCATTGGGCCGCTTCTGGGCAAGGATATCCATGTCCTGCCGGATCACCTGGCCGATGCGCGGATAGCCACCCGTGGTCTGGCCGTCAGCCATGAGCACGACCGGCCTGCCGTCCGGCAGGAGCTGCACCGTGCCGGGCAGCACCGGTACCGAAATGATCTGGTAATTGTTTTCATACGGCTTTTTGGCCGTGAGGCGGATCCCCATCCTGTCGGATTCCGGGAGGACGGAGAAGGTCGTATCAAGCAGATATTCCATTTCCCTGTCGAGCAGCATGCCCCATTCCGGGCCGGGCACAAATCGGATCAGCTCCTGCGTGAAGGTATGCTCGTATGAATCAAGTGCCTTCTGGCTATATGCCGGGGAATGCGGATAGAAAAAATGGAGCTCATCACCCTTCCTGAGGCTCCTGCCATGGAATCCGCCGAATCCGCAGGGCGCATAGGTCGAGGCACTGCCGAGGACCGTATCGGCCTCCAGCGTCCCGCCGACAGCCAGGTAGGCCCGGTAGCCGCTGGAGATCCTGCCGATCCGTAACACATCCCCCTCATTGAAAAAATGTGTCCTGTTCTCGGAAAGCGATTCATCGTTTCGGTACATTTCTGCGACCCCTCCAGTGACCGCAATGGCACAGGAGGCGAGCATTTTGCCATGCAATCCCTCTGCGGTCATCTCGATCACGGCAGCGCGCGGCGGGTTGCCGACAAGCCAGTTGGCAAGGACGGCTGACGAGCGGTCGAGGGCCCCGCTCAGCGGGATCCCCTTCGAACGGTAGCCCACCCGGCCCATGTCCTGGATCGTGGAGAACAGGCCGCTCCTGATCACTGTCATCCATTTCATGGCAGGAAATCGATTTTGTAGGCCTCGCGCTTGATGTCGTTCTGTATCCCGATAAA
>JARQTN010000167.1:0-1286 GCA_029976695.1 Lewinellaceae bacterium | reverse complement strand
CCGAAATACATGAATCCCGGCACGAAGCCGAACATGTAGAATGTGTACCGCACGCCGGCATGCATCGAAACAAATGCGTCCCGGTCCAGTTTTTTCTTTCCCAGATAATCCCGGAGGTCCGGGGCAAGCTTTTCGTCATAGCAGACCGGGAGGATGGCACACCGTGTCTCTCCGATGACATCTTCCGGGTTTTCGGGGATCTGCATTTTCCGGACCTCTGATACGATTGCATCGTATTCGGTCAGGAACGGATCGAAGGTGATCACGATCGAGGCATAGGCTGTGATGATTTCCGTGAGCCCCGGCAACTGCAGTGCTTCCAGTTGATTCTTTAGATAGAGCACTTCCCTGAGCCGTTTGACAGAGATCTCCTTCTGGAAAGCGATCGAGATGGCCCTTTCACCCAGCGGTCTGATCTGCAGGAAATTCACGAGCCGGCGAATGAAGTGACCAGGACATTCTCTTCTGCCAGTCCCTGCGACAGGGCTTTTGCCGTATCAGGCGCCAGGGGATGGTCCCCGTGAATGCAGATCGTATCCCCGCAAATAAGGACTTCCTTGCCGGAAACCGTCCGGACACAGCCGTCCAGAACCATCATGCGTGCATGCACCAGGCGCGCGTGCACATCCCCGATCAGTGCATCCTCACGGGTCCGCGGCACAAGTGTCAGGTCATCCATATAGTTCCGGTCCGCAAAGACTTCCTCTGCAAACAGGATCCCTTCTTCTTCAGCAATGGCTTTCCAGGGCCGGCCGGCCGGGCCCACGACATACAGCGACTGATCGATGGCAGCAACTGCACGTATGATCGTGCGCGCAACCTCCTCGTTTGTGGACATGACATTGTACAGGGCCCCGTGCGGCTTGACGTGCCTCAGTCTGCCCCCGGTGGCCTCCGTCATACCTTTCAGCGCTGAAACCTGGTATTTGACGAGGCTGTCCAGTTCATCCTGCGCGACCTCCATCACCCTCCTGCCAAATCCGGCCAGGTCGGGGTAGGAGGGGTGGGCGCCGATCTGGACATCGTGCTCCAGGGCCAGGTCGATCGTCTTCCGGATCGTCAGCGGATCCCCGCCATGGAAGCCGCAGGCAATGTTGCACGAGGTGATCCAGGGCATGATCTCGCTGTCCCTTCCAACCTTGAACGTGCCGTAGCTTTCGCCCAGGTCGCAGTTGAGATCCACGCGTTTTTCCATTGCTGACGTGATTTGGCTATGACGAATTTAGAAAAGAAGAGTCATTATTCGATGTGCAGCTATGAATTCCGGGTATTGTTCACCTCATTAA
>JARQTN010000166.1:13068-16489 GCA_029976695.1 Lewinellaceae bacterium | reverse complement strand
GGCAGGATTGCCTTTCAAGTTGATTCCTTCAAATTAAATTTGAAAAGTTCAGTTATACTTTCTCCGGACAGTAGTAATAATTAATAATGATTGATGAATGATGAATGATTATTGACGAAATGACTGATCAAAATATGTGCCGTAGGTACATTATGTTGGTAGCTCCTGGATGTAAAAAATGAAAAGCGTGCCGTAGGTACGCAATGTTAGGATTGACCATTGACTATTTAAACAAATCAACTCCTAATTCCTCATTCCTCTCTTGAAATTCCCCCGTAATTCCCATCGTTCCCGATACGTCGTTCCTCCTCTCGGGATCTCCGCTTCGCTTCGAAATTCGTAATTGACTCCTTACATTTGCGCCAAAACGGATAAGGATGAAACTGATCTCGTGGAATGTCAACGGCTTGCGCGCCGTGATGAAAAAGGATTTTGCAGAAAGCCTGAAAACACTGGACCCGGATGTGCTCTGCCTGCAGGAGACCAAGGCCCAGGATGATGAGGTGAGAGCAGCCATTGAAAGCATCGATGGCTATCACATCGAGGTAAACTCTGCGGAGCGGAAAGGGTATTCCGGTGTGGCACTGCTCAGTAAAAAGGAACCGATATCAGTTGTGAAGGGGATTGGGGTGAAGAAACACGACAACGAGGGCAGGGTGCTTACAGCGGAGTTTGACAACTTTTATCTCACTACAGCTTATGTGCCAAACTCGGGCAGGGAACTGGCCAGGCTCGATTACCGCAAAACCTGGGATGATGCATTCCGGAGATTCCTTGTCGACCTGAAAAAGGAAAAGCCGGTGATCGTCTGCGGGGACCTGAATGTGGCGCACCAGCCGATTGACCTGGCACGGCCAAAATCGAACTACAACAAGACAGCCGGTTATACACAGACCGAGATAGACGGGCTTTCAAAACACTTGAAGAAAGGTTTCGTCGATACGTTCCGCCATTTCCATCCCGACCTGGAAGGCGCTTATTCCTACTGGAGCTATATGTTCAATGCCCGGAAAAAGAATGTGGGCTGGCGGATCGATTATTTCCTTGTTTCGGAGGACTATACGGATCATGTCAGGGATGCATTCATCGAGTCCGAAATCTATGGTTCCGACCATTGCCCGGTAGGCATCCTGATCAATGCATCCTGACTTACAGCAGGGAACTTGCTTCCCCGGCACGTCAGGATCGTACCCCCTGGCCGGCAAGAGGATCAATTTGCTGTTTATAGCCATCATCGAATCCTGCTATATTTACGGGTATGTATTCAACAGGATCTGTACCTGCTGCGCATTCCGGCTTCCTCAACAGGATCTTTATCCTGATAGCTGTTTGTCTCCTCGGTTTCCCGGGACTGAATGTCCTTTCCGGACAATCCAGGTACGGGAATGAGCTGATGCGTGATTTGCATGCCCTCGCGAAAGACGGGAAGAAAGAAGAAGCCCTCAGGAAGGTTGACCAGTTGATCGAAAAAGAAAGCGAAAACAGGGACTGGGAGGAAGTCGCCTGGTTGTTCACCTGCAAGGCGAACCTGTTTATGTTCTTGTATGCATTCCAGCAGGATTCGGTACTAGCCGTATTCAGTGAGGGCCTTGAAGTTGCGGAGATGAGCGGAGACAGGCCTTTCTACCTGGATATGCTGATGGCGCGGACGGAAGTGTATCAACGGATGAATGATTGGGAGCGGGCAATTGAAGGCTGGAATGAGGCCCTTCCATTGACTGCGCCGGACTCGAAGAAACGGTCACAGGTACTTGAAAGACTGAGCGAATCGCTGCATTTTGCACACCAGGATCCTGATACTGTGCAGGTCCTTTCTGAAAAAGCCCTCCTGATCGCCCGTCAGCTGGATGACTCTGTCAGGATTGCATCGGTACTCGAAGGGATGGCTTCCCGGTCTAAATATTATGGCAATTTCCTGACAGCAACAGACCAGCTGCTTGAAGCATTGCAGTGCCTGCCCACGGATGCAAAGTATACGCTCAAGCGGATATCCATTTTGCAAAAACTGGCCGGCCTGTTTTATGAAACCCGCGATTATGAGAATGGCCTCGACTATGTAGGACAGGGGCTTGCCCTTGCCCAAAAGGCGGGGTATTCAAATATCGAGGCGCAGCTCAATGAACTTTCTGGTACCCTGTTTGTCAGCCTGGAACAGTATGATGATGCAAAAGCTGCTTTTGCGAAAGCGTATGCACATGCCAGGGGAAAACCATCCCGGAAGAGTCGTGCTACCTCGCTGATCGGGCTCGTGGATGTGTCACTGAAACAGGGCCAGC
This sequence comes from Lewinellaceae bacterium, assembly GCA_029976695.1. Taxonomy (GTDB): domain Bacteria; phylum Bacteroidota; class Bacteroidia; order Chitinophagales; family Saprospiraceae; genus JARQTN01. The sequence continues at coordinate 14,213 of JARQTN010000166.1, read as the reverse complement.
TCGACACTGCTGCCAACTATCTTGATAAACTGGATGCGGTTGTTTCCGAAAAAGACCTGTTTTACCGGTCACAGGTGATGACCCTTCAGGGCCGATATGCACTGAGGAAGGGTGATTACCGGAAGAGTATCGATCGGTTAAAACAAGCGGAGGAACTGGCGGGGATGAGTAATTCTCCAGTCCAGCAAATGCACATTTTCGAAGATCTCCACAGGGCTTACCGGGCCAAGGGGGATTACAGGGAAGCACTCAGCGCCCTGGCCCAGGTCGTTTATTTCAGGGATTCACTGTACGATGCCCGCACCCAGCAGATCATCCACGAAAATGAAGCGCGTTTTCAGAAGAAGGAACAGGAGGAGGAGATCGCCAAGCTGGAAACGGTCAACAGGTTCAAGGACCTGGAGCTGGAGGCAAGGAAAAAGCAGCTTTTGATTGGCGGGATCGCATTGTTTGTGCTGGGTTTGCTCAGTGTCCTGATCTGGAGGCTGTACCTGGACAAGCGGAAGGCGAACAGGCAACTGGAAGAGAAGAACGAAACGATCGCGCGTGCCCTGGATGATAAGGAGGCGCTCCTGAAAGAGATCCACCACCGCGTCAAAAACAACCTTCAGATGGTGAGCTCATTGCTGAGCCTGCAGTCGCGTGCGGTCGGGGACCAGGTCGCGGTCGATGCCCTGAGGGAAGGCAGGAACCGGGTAAAATCCATGGCCCTGATCCACCAGAACCTCTATCAGGATGAAACCCTGATCGGGATAGACATTAAAAGCTATATGGAAAAGCTGGCCAGGAGCCTGTTTGACACCTATGCGGTCAGGCCGGATGCGATCCGGTTTGTCACCGAGATCGATGATGTGAAACTCGATGTCGAGCAGGTGATCCCCCTGGGGCTGATCATCAATGAACTCATTTCGAATGCACTGAAGTATGCTTTTCCCGCCGGGGATTCAGGCGAGATCAAACTCACCATCCGGAAGCAGGATAACCGGTTGTTTGTCCAGGTCAGGGATGACGGGGTCGGGCTGGATGGGCAGATGCTGGATCGTGAACAAGGCTCGCTCGGCTTTAAGCTTGTCAGGATCTTTTCGAAGAAGCTGAATGCGGACCTGGATATCGACGGCCGGGATGGTACTGCTGTGACGATGCAA
>JARQTN010000166.1:6610-12968 GCA_029976695.1 Lewinellaceae bacterium | reverse complement strand
CCACCCGGGAAAGTCGCCCAGTGCATCGGCAGGAAATAGTAGCCTTTGGTGTCAGTCAGCGTTTTTGCAGGTTCTTCCACAGGTTCATTTTTTTCTACCATGGTAACCAGCTTGTTCACCACCTCGTCATCGTGGTCGTGGTGGACGATCGGAGGATGGTACTCATGTACCACGGTCTTTTCGGCAACTTTTTTCTCAACCGGTTTTGGCGCGCTTGCCGGTTTTGGTTTGGCTGTATGCCTTGTCGTGTAGACTCTGTGTACTTCTTCAGGCTGAATCGCGGCCTTGACATCTTCTACAACCTCTTCAGCAGCTTCTTCAACTGCTTCAGCAGCATCTTCCATTTTGTCAGCGGCATCGGAAGCATTCTGGTTGCAGCCATTGCAGGACATGAATGTAAATGCACCTGCAGCTAGGAGTAATAGAAATAGTTTTTTCATCTTTTTCTGTGTTGGTTAAAAATATTTGATTGTAATTCTTCCGGATTAAGCCTGCAATTTACAATTTTCTCCAGAAATCCGAATATGGGAAAGGCTTTCCACAAGATTTCTTTTATTGATTTTATATTGCGTAGTCCTTTTTTGATATTCGAATGAAGATGAAAACTGGTTCAACGTTATGTATCCTGATCTGGCTGTTTATGCTGACCGCCCATATTCTGGATGCACAGGAGCTGAATGCCCCGAAATCCCGGTTCCGCGGTGTCTGGATCGCCACGGTGCGCAACCTGGACTGGCCTTCCCGTCCCGGCATCCCAGTGGAGCAGATGAAGGAAGAGTACCGGAAGCATCTTGACCTGCTGCAAAGCCTGGGCATGAATGCAGTCATTGTCCAGGTCCGGCCTTCCGGGGATGCCATGTACCCCTCTGCGCTTGAACCATGGTCCATGTACCTCTCGGGAAAACAGGGTGTGCCCCCGCCCGGTGGTTTTGATCCGCTGCAGTTCATGATCAACGAGACCCATGCCCGGGCCATGGAGTTTCACGCCTGGTTCAATCCTTTCCGTGGTGTGCGGGACGCAGATGCGGCTGAACTTGCCAAGGGACACATATACCACAGGCACCCGGAGTGGTTTCTCCGCTACGGTGACCACCTTTATTTTGACCCGGGGAATCCGGGTGTCCGCAAATTTTGCCGGGACGTGATCCTGGATGTGGTCCGGCGATATGATATCGATGCTATCCATTTTGATGATTACTATTATCCCTATAGGATCGAAGGCGAAGAATTTCCGGATGCAGCATCATTTGAAGCCTATGGGGCCAGCTTTTATCCCGGGGCAAAGGATGATTGGCGGCGGGAAAACATCAACCGGTTTGTGCAGAGCCTGCACGATTCGCTGGAGGTGATCAAACCGTGGGTCCATTTTGGCATCAGCCCGTTTGGCGTGTGGCGAAACAAGAGCCGGGATCCACGCGGCAGTGATACGGAAACATTGCAAACAAATTATGACGACCTGTACGGGGATGCATTGAAGTGGGTAAATGAAGGATGGCTCGACTACATCCTGCCGCAATGCTACCAGTACCTGGGCAGGGACATCATGGATTACAGGGCGGTAACGCAATGGTGGAACGAAAACCATGGGCAGGTCAATTTTTTCATCGGGCAAAGCCCTTACCGGTTGGGCCGTGATGAACGGGGAGAACCCTGGACAAGGGGGAACGAGATTGCCAGGCAGCTCGTTTACCATGACAGTGTGCCTGATCTGAAAGGAAGTGCTTTTTTCCGGTCCAGTACGTTCTTTGGCAATCCATTGGGTTTGAATGACCTCCTGAAAGAACAGTTTTTCAGATACCCTGCCATTCCTCCGCCATCACATCATGACATGGACAGGGAGAATGACCAACTGCCCCGCCAGGTGGCCATCAGGGTGCAGGATGATTCATTGCACATAAACTGGAAGGTTGACCGTCCTGAACTGATCAGGTGGTATGTCGTCTATGGTTCTGAAGACCTGGATGATCCGTCGAATATCCTGTTGATCACGGCCAGTCAGCATGCGGACCTTTCCGCGGCCGGTTTCGCAAAAGGGACGAATGACCTGTATCTCACATCGATCGACAGGTATCGCATTGAAAGCCCGCCAGCAAGGATCCGGGTGGTGCTTCCTGATTGACCTGTGAGACTACACGTCCAGCAGGATGTCAATATCCCCGGCCATTTCCATCCCAGCGTGTGTGCCGGTCCCTTCGAATATCGTTTTACCCCCTTTTTTGAAAGTGACATGGATCCTGGCCCTCATGCTCTCATTGACCTTGCCTAACATTTCCCCGCTGATCGGTGATTTGAGCTCTGCGCCCGGGGCCTGGTTGGCGTCGATCTCAAGCTGAAAGTCTCCCCTCTGCAGGCTGATCAGAACACCATGTTCTTTCAGGCTGATCCGGATCCCCGCCTTATTGTATGTCGTGAAGGCATACACTTTTCCTTTCCAGAGGAATCCCCCCAAAAAACCAATGAATGCACCGTTCAGCCATGGGATGTGGGCAATGGAAAACATGATGCTGGTGCCCGGCGAATCCATGAAATGGTTGGTCTGCATCCAGATCCAGGCTTTCGGGAATGACCTGCCCCAGTCCTTTTCGATGTACCCCTGTCCTCCGGTAAATGCGATCTTGCCCTCCGGGGTATCCAGTGATCCATCCAGGCCGTGGTCCATGCTCACCACACCGTGATAACACTGCATGAAGGGGACAAAACTGTACCACCCCATCACCCCGGGCCCATAATTGTTTGCCGGCCAGGGCACGGTATTGTGAAATGTCACTTCTCCCTTGTACCCCGGAACGTCCAGCCGGATCATTTCATTCGAAAAGATGTTGTTTCCAAGTTCAACGTAAAACCTTTTGGGGTCTGCCCTGAATGCATTTTCGGGGAATGCATGATAATGGCTTTCTGCTTTCAGGCCGTCCAGGACCTGTACAAATGCAACCTTGTTTCCGTTCTTGTCCATGGAAATGCCCGGAATGAAAGCAAGAGAAGCTTTTCCCAATGGATCGACAAGCTTGAAATACCAGCCTTCAAAATAGTTCCTGGATTTTCCCCAGCCATGGTACATGTCCGGGTTCCACAGGGCCCTCCACTTTCTTGCCTGTATGTCGAAAAATGATGCCATGATCCGGGATAAAGAAAAGCAATTTTTAATTTTACCGCCATGCTGCCGGCCAGAAAACATGTGGCCGCCAGGAGACTGAAGATCAATTGTTCATATAATTTGTATCTATCGATGTCTTTTACCATATCCAAAATGCTGCCCCTGGGGACCAAGGCCCCGGATTTCGTGTTGCCGGATACCGTGTCCGGAAATGATCTGTCATTAGCGGACATCCGGTCTGATCAGGCCACCGTGGTCATGTTTATCTGCAACCATTGCCCATATGTGATCCATGTGAACCCGGAGATCCTCCGCATTGCGCATGAGTACATGGAGAAAGGGGTCAGTTTTGTGGCGATCAGCTCCAATGATGTGGAAAATTACCCGGATGACGCGCCGGACAGGATGCGCCTGGTGGCGAAAGTGCTGCAGTTTCCATTCCCCTACCTGTATGATGAAACCCAGGAGGTCGCGAAGGCATACGATGCCGCCTGTACGCCGGAGTTCTACGTTTTTGACGGGGAGATGAAACTGTTCTACAGGGGTCGGATCGATGATTCGAGGCCGGGTAACGATGTACCGCTTTCCGGCCGGGATCTGCGTGATTCCCTTGATCGCGTTCTTTCCGGCGGGGCGCCGCCTGAAAAGCAGTACCCCAGCGGGGGGTGCAATATCAAATGGAAGGCATAAAATCATGACCGGGGGGCGTTTGCTACCTTCCATTCATGAAAAAAAGAAGCTTGAGAGATGGATAAGAAAAAGAGATTCCCTGTGCTCAAATTGATCATTCTGCTCATCGGATTGATCGGAATTGTTGTCGCGGGCCTTGCTGCACTGGGCCCGAAAACCACAGAAGTTGAACGGTCAATCTATCTCAATGCCAAACGGCAGGATGTCTACCTTTTTCTCCTGGACTTCCTTCATTATCACGAATGGCAACCAGCCAGGGAACTGGATCCCCAGATCAAACCTGCGTATGAAGGGCCCAAGGGAAAAGGGGGGAAATATATCTGGAAAGGCAATGAACAGGTCGGCAGCGGAAGCCTGGAGATCGTGAAGGCCGATCCATTCCGTTTCATCGAAATGAAGGTGATCTATGAAGAGCCCTGGCAAGCAGAGGCAACCTACCAGTACAGGATATCATCGGACAACCAGGGGACCAAGGTGACCTGGCGATATGAGGCCGATAACAGTTACTTCAGCAGGATCTCAATGCTCTTTATGAACATGGACAAGCTGCTCGGAAACGAACTCGAAAGGGGGCTGGAACGCATGCGCGACTACTACTACAAGTGGAAGAAATGAAAAGACGCAATGAAAGTTCACTGCGTCTTTATTGCATGGGTGCTGCAATTTATTGAATTCACGGGTTTCGCATAGTAAATCAGTTCTCGGGAACCAACGCGTATTTTTTCAAGGAGATAAAGTTGAGTATTCTCCCGGCGTTTGCCAAGTTTGTGCCTTACAATCATGTGCCGGATGTCTTGGTTTCTTGTAGGAATATGAGAACTGGTTCATGCATGCTGTAAGAATATTGCAACGGATTTGGGTTTTTTGGATTTCAGTTGTAATTTAAGATGAAAATGAGGAACACCAATGTCAACACCGGAAATCCAGCGGCGGATTTTTGACCAGGTCAAGGCCCAGATCTCACACAAGAACTGGATCGATGAGATTGCAGAAGTGCTTGGACGGTCAAAGAATTCCATTTACAAAAAACTTTCCGGGGAGGTCGGTTTGTCATTAGACGAACTTGTCATCCTGGCCAATGAATACAAGGTCCACCTGGATCCCATCCTGCAGGAAAACCAGGCCGTGAGTTTCAATTTCCCTTTCCTCACCGAAGAGACAACGCTGGGCAAGCATTATTTCCGCGCCCTGTCGCATCTGGCGGCACAATTCGAGTCGATTCCGGACATGAAAGTCTGGGTATCCCAGATGGAGATCCCGTTTATCCACGACTATAATTTTCCTGCCATCACGGCCTTCAAGTTTTTTGTGCATGAAAAAACGATCTGGCGCACGGACCGACAGACCATGTCCAAATTTCACATCGGGAAAGCACTGGAACAACCCGGGTTCAGGGAAACCCTCTCAGAATTGCGGGATACCTACTATCGGATTCCCAGTATCGAGTTTTGGCATACACTGATCCTCGACATCACGCTGGCTCAGATCAAATACGTGATGGAAATCGGTGCCTTCGAGGATCCGCTGGATGCACTCGTCCTCTGTGAGCGGCTGACCGGTTTTGTGAACCATATGCAATATATGGCCGACCTGGGGTACAAGGTGCCTGTGAACGGCGACCCGGATGCGGAATATGCACGCTTTGTCCTGTATCACAATGAGGTTGCCCATTCGAATAATATCATCATGCTGGATTCCCCGGCACAACAAACCGTATTTCTCAGTTTCGGAAATCCCAATTTCCTGTTCAGCTCGGGAAAATCCGTGGTGGAGTACAGCCACAAGTGGTTCGGGATGCTGAAGGAGAATGCACAGCTGATCACCCGCGAATCCAGGAAATCCAGGCTTGCCTTTTTCAATGAACTGCGCAAGAAAATTGACCAGTTGATGCTTGAGATGAATACGCTGATCAAGCTGCAAAAGCTGTAAAGGCATCCGGGTTTTTCGTAATTTGAGAAAAAATCTATCACCATGGATGCAAAAACAAAAGCAATTATTTCCCACATCACCATTATCGGCTGGATCATCGCCCTTGTGGTAAATGGCAAGGAGAAAGATCCCTTTGCCTCATTCTACATCAGGCAGGTCCTGGGGATCATGCTCATCGGACTGTTTACCTGGATCAAATTCATCGGGATCTTTATCAGCATCGGATGCCTGATCCTCTGGATCATCAGCCTGGTTGGGGCAATCCAGGGAGAAGAAAGGCCTGTACCGGTCGTTGGTGAATATTTCCAGCAGTGGTTTAGTGGGCTCTGATACATCACAACCGCTTTTTTTGATCGAAGCCTGTGTGGAATCCCTCGACCAGGCTATTCATGCCAGTCAGAACGGTGCCCACAGGATTGAATTGTGTGCGGACCTGGCGCAGGATGGGCTGACGCCCCCGATTGACCTCGTTGAAGAAGTCTTGCGATCCGTACAGATCCCGGTCCGTGTGATGATCCGTTCCCGCCCGGGGGATTTCTGTTATTCCCAGAGTGAAATTGCCGGAATGGCCAGGGATATGGAACAGCTGAAAACCCTGCCCGTTGACGGTTTTGTATTCGGCCTGCTGGATCAAACCGGAAATAT
>JARQTN010000166.1:2315-6510 GCA_029976695.1 Lewinellaceae bacterium | reverse complement strand
AAACCCTGCCCGTTGACGGTTTTGTATTCGGCCTGCTGGATCAAACCGGAAATATTGACATCCCCGGAACTGAAAGCCTTGTCCAGATCGCCCACCCTTTCGCTGTGACGTTCCATAAAGCCATCGATGCGACACCCGATCCTGTTCGCGCTGTCCGCCAGCTGAAGGAAATTCGCGGTATTTCCACCATCCTTACGTCAGGCGGTAAAGGGACTGCAATCGAGGGTGCCACTACCATCCGCCGGATGCTCCAGGCTGCAGGTGATGACATCGAGATCATGGCTTGCGGAAAGGTGACTGCCGAAAACCTCCAGGCGGTGCACAGGCTCATCGGCGCGCCAGCTTATCATGGGAGGAGGATTGTTTGGTATTAAATTCCAAATCCCAAAAACCAATTTCCAAAAACCAATTTCCAAAAGGATTCCAAATTTCAGGTTCCAAATTCCAAACGGTAAACGCTATTTAGGCATGGTCAATCGTCAAACGTAAAACACAAGACCCGGAAACCCGGAACCTTAAACCCGCAACCCGTAACCCGCAACGCTGAACATTAAAAAAGCGCCTCCTTTCAGAAGCGCTTTTCCTGTTTTCAGGATCGGATGGTTTACCTGATTTTGACAAACCTGAGGAGGTGAGTGTGTGCACCATGGTTCGCAAACTTGATCAAATAGGCACCTTCAGGCAATTGGTCTGAAAATCCGATATAGCCTTTGGCCTCCAGGATTTCTGCTCTTGAAAGCATGCCAACTGACCTTCCCTGCATGTTGAGCACTTCGATCTCGGTAAACTGGATCTCTTCATAGCCCTTGATTGAGATTGCATTCCGCGTCGGGTTCGGATATGCCACCGGTCCATCGGAGAATACCCCTTCCCTGGTTTCGATATCCGGGTCTCCAATGATCTCAGGGATATCCTGACATGGGAGATAGCCACATTCACCCAGATAGTCGCCGTGTGCAAGGTGCGCAGGAACGGCACTCGGTGCAATACAGATCGTATGGAGGTTTTCCTCATTTCCGGGCGGAATATGGCAAACCAGGACCTTGTCCCCATTATTACCGCAACGCACATCGACAACTTCAACCTCGGCTGATCCTGAGACCTGTACACACCCATTCACATCCGTTACGGTGACATCATAGACAGTTGTGACCTCCGGGCAGACGGTGATGGACTCAGTTGTTTCTCCATTGCTCCATGCATAAGTGTATGGAGGTGTGCCACCACTAGCCGCTGCAGTGATTTCAGTACATTCAAATGGCTCATAACCAAGATAGACAGGTCTGCACGCATCACCGAGGTCCACGGATATAATATCCGGAGGTACGACTACAGTAACCGTGGAAAAACATTCACTGGTATTGCCGTTGGGATCAGTTGCCGTGACGGTCACCATATTCGGTCCTTCATCAGAACACACAAAATCTTCTTTGGAAAGGACATAACTCATGGTGGGGCAGTCCGCCATCAGGTCACCTGTCAGGACATCATCCGGAGTGATACTGCCATAACCGTCACCATCCAGTGTGAGGATATAATCCTCGCAGGTGATCGGCCCGTCCAGGATCAAAATCGACCCATTGTCAAGGGTTGGATTACATCCCGCATCATAGACAAATTCAAAATCAATGCTCTCATCTCCTTCTGCAAATACATCAGCAATAGATACGATCGGTACGGTCAGGGATTGTTGTCCGGCCGGAAGCATGTAATCAAGCCCGAACGCTTCATAATCAGATAGTGAAGCCGTTGATGTTCCGAGTACATTGATGTTGATCGTATAGCCGGTAATATTCGTCAGTGTTGAGGTGAAGATGATCTCACCCCCCGGGCATCCCTCAGGGGAATCTGTCGCAGAGGAAACAATATTGTTTGTCATGAAGCTGGCCGCCTGGATAAATACCCCTGCATCCAGCAAGGCATCACCTGCATCGGCAATGGCAAACTTGAACTCGTAGGTTTCACAAGGCACAAGTTCAAGTGACGCTTCCAGCACAGTCGTAAAACCATCATACTCAAGGTTGTATGGTGCGCCGTTCTGGAGTGTGTTGTCGATATAGAAAGCCGAGTTTGACATATCGCCGCAATTTCCTGTCGAGAAAGTACCAGGTGATCCATTGTTGATGTTGTTGATCGTCACGGGAATATTCTTTCCCGGAACCAACGCGATATCTTCATTCACGTAATCCGGCCCATTCGGATTCGGGCCTGTGACGTAAAAGGCAAAAACATCGTTGAACTGGGAACAGACGTATTCATTGTATTCTTCCGATGCAAAAACATAGCTCAGGGTCAGTTGATTGGCAGAAGGGACAAAATCGAATTCAAGGACACAAGCATTAAAGGTCGCAAATCCACTTGCTGCAGTCAGGTCAGCATCGCCACCTCCGCCATTATTCACGGTTGTATTGTCTGAGCTGTTTGGTCCGGGCGCATCTGACAGGTTGCCCGTTGTCATCAGCACTCCCTGGTCAATGGTAATTCCGGCGGTGCTGCCATTGGTAAAACTGCCTGAGGCAGAACCGGGGCAAGTCAGCACGACGTTGGAGATCGAAACCCCTTCCCCGGCAATGATGTCAGCAAGCTCACTGCCCGTCAGGCCTCCGGTCACGGTAAGTTGGGCGTTTACCTGTACGGTTGTAAAGAAGATTAGAATTAATGATGATAAAAGGAGGGTTATTTTTTTCATAACGCTAAATTTTTCAAAGGAGGAATAATGTCATTTGGCCAGGATGGTTCTCCTCTGTAGATAGGCAAACCAGTTTTTAGAAGTCCATTCTGGTCTTTTTTCCAGGTCAAGTTGCATGGTAACTTTTTGTGCATTTTCATCCATGGTAAAATGGACGAGGTCGCTTTCCATTTTCCTGATCTTTTCGTATTGATCTGTAACGCTGAGTGTTGTTGCATCTGTCAGCTGGACAGTGTAATTTTTCGCAAGCTCGAATGCTGAGACCTGCCATCCTTTTTCGAAGGAAAACGTGATTTGCTTTTGGCTTTGAGCCAGCATCAATGAGATGGGGGCACAGAGCACAAAAAGCATGATGAGATACTTTTTCATACGCTATACGATTTATAGAATGAATAAATTGATGTCAACCAATTTTTCAATTAGCCAGTACCAAAAAGATGTTCAGAATCGAAATTTGCAGGCGGTAGTTGTCATTTGCTCCAATTCACGCAGGTAAGAGTTCCCTAAATGAGTATGCCTGCTAAAGGATATTTTGATGAATGAAATTAGAAGTTACGGGTATTCTGGCAACGAATCCAGTAAAAATTGGTAAAATCCCTTCCTGATGATATATATCATTTGCGCCATTGATCCGGGAGCGAATCCACCTCTGCGGCCCTAGGCTTGCTGAACCTGGATTCCCACGGCTTGCGGGGAGAAATCTTTATATCGGTAAAGGTGCGGACATTCTGGACGGCCCCGGTCTTTCCATTCGAATAGTCCAGGAAGGTCAGCTTCTCGGGAACCAGGATCCCTTCCACCTCCTGCCATGCATCATACCGGCAGGCATAGAACTGGTCCGAGGCATTTTCCCGGAAGTAGGTGATTGTGTAGAGCACACAGGCAAGCATGTTCGTCTCGGGATCAAAAAAAGCGGTGTACTCATCCAGCGGGGTATCGCCCGAATCCTGGTCAAACCCGATATAAAGGACCTTGTATTTCTTGCCGTCCAGCATCCGGTCCGGGAATGCCTTATACTTGATGCCCGGATCAGTAAAGACATGCGGCATGGCAAAAAAGTAAAAATTCTGTTCGTAATAAAAGCGCGGGCTGCCGCCGGCAAATGCTTCTTTTGACGGGGCGACCCAGGCCCGTTGCCCGTCAAAACCGATCCTGTACCCATCCCCCCTGATCAGGGCCTTGCGGGATTCGATGTCTATGAGGTGCTTTTCACGGATCCCCCCGTCGGTTTCCATGGTGAACTGCAACTTGCGCATCTCGGGCCACTTGCCTGCCGGATCAACGGCACGGATCGCATCATTCAACGGGCCCGGATACACGACAGTGGGACCATCTTCCTGGATGCCCGCATCCGGCTGGCATCCGAGCAGAATGGTGAGCATGATGAAGAGTACTGTATGGTATTTGATCATGGTCTGTTTGCTTCCGGTGAACCCGACATCGAATCGGGCGTTTGTCTAACAAATATCATCGATTGAATGCATATTTCAATAATTTCACCGCTCA
>JARQTN010000166.1:0-2215 GCA_029976695.1 Lewinellaceae bacterium | reverse complement strand
GTTTGTCTAACAAATATCATCGATTGAATGCATATTTCAATAATTTCACCGCTCAATTGAGTATGGGCAAACAGCTGTATTTCCAGATATGCGCCGGATTGGCATCAATCCTGGCGATTGTATTCACCAATATGCCTCCGGCTTATGGCCAGGGGCAGGTCCTGCTGGATGAGCGCTTCGATGACTGGATTGCCTTTTCACCTGTATATTCTGATGAAACCGGGAACGAGTCCCCGGGCCAAATTGATTTCGGCCGCCTGTGGGTCACCAATGATGACCGGTATTTATATATGCGCATCGAGCTGGGGACCGAGATGAATTTCCAGTCCGACAATGACCTGGTACTCTACGTGGATATTGATAATAATACCGCCACTGGATTCCCGACACAGGGGATCGGCGCGGATATCCGGTATTTTCCCGGCCTCCGATTCGGCTTCGGTTCTGTTCTTGGCTTCGAATTCGAGATCCGGCACCCGGATATCGGGCTGATCAGCAGCCCGACGGTTACTGCCAGCGAATTTGAGCTTTTACTCGCCCGTGACCTTGAGATCAATGGCGTGGATGTCCGGATGGGGGACGAGATCCGCATTGCCTGGAGCAACGATCTCCCGGGTGGGGACCGGTTGCCGGAGAATCCGGGCGGGATCATCTATGAGATGGCCGACAGGGAAATTTCACTCCCCGGGATTGCCATTGACAAAAAAGACGTTCAGGACCTGCGCGTCATCAGTTGGAACGCGCTCCAGGACGGGATGTTCCAGCCGGGCCGCGTCGCCTCCTTCGAACGTCAGCTCAAGGCGGTGCAGCCCGACATCATCGGCTTCCAGGAGATCTATGACCACACGGCAGCGGAAGTGCGCAACTTTGTTGCCGCCAACCTGCCGGGCGATGAATGGTTTGCGGACCACCTGGGTCCGGATATCTTCGTTGTTTCAAAATTCCCCATCATCAGCCGGCAGGCCTTGTTCGGAAACGGGGCCTTCCTGATCGATCTCGGTGACCGCGAGCTCCTTTTCATCGTGGCCCACCTGCCCTGCTGCGACAATGATGTCGAACGCCAGGCAGAGGCGGACCAGATCATGGGTTTCATCAGGGATGTGCAGGACGGTTCATCTGCCATGGATGTGAGCCCCGGTACGCCGATCATTTTGGCTGGTGACATGAACCTGGTCGGCCTGCGGAAGCAGCAGCGGACCCTCATCACCGGGGATATCCAGAATGAAAACCTGTACGGGCCGGATTTTGCCCCGGACTGGGACGGGTCAGAGCTGGAAGACGCCCTGCCCATGGCGATCGGGCTTCCGGCCGCCGTGACATGGATCCAGCCTTTCAGTTCTTTCAGCCCCGGCAGGCTGGACTACATCCTGTATACCGGAAGTGTCATGCAGCTGAAAAACACCTACGGGCTGAATACGGCCGGCATGACTTCCTCCCAGCTCAGCACCTACGGGTTGTTCGATTTTGATGCTTTCAATGCGAGCGACCACCTGCTTTGCGTGGCAGATTTTACGTTTGACCTCCAAACGGACCTCGATCGTCCTTCAGTTGCAGCGTCCTTCTCCATCTTTCCGAATCCGGCCAGGGACGTTTTATACCTGGATGGATACCCCGGTACGAAGAAGCCCGAAGCTATTCAGGTCGTGGATGTGACCGGTCGACTGATGTTCGATGCGACTGGTTCCCGGGCCGTTGATGGATCAGGGCACGTAAAACTTGATGTTTCAGGCCTGCCCCCTGGATTCTATATCCTGCGTGTCGGGCAATTTGCCTTCCCGTTCGTGAAAAACTGATCCAAGGAAACCGGCATTTCCGGAAATATTCTTATTACTCGAAAGCCCTTGTCGGGCCCGAAAGCGCGATTGTTTCTGGAAACAGAAAAATTACTGTTCGATTAAAATTAATTAGAGCTTATTTTTAATAATTCATTGATAATCAATACTCTCATTAAGATTCTTTCATCTGCGAATGTTGCCTTTAAAATGGTCTGTCTCCCCGGTTTTGGAACGAAGTGCAGCGGAGTGAAAAACAGGGGTCGGGGGCAAGCGCAGGCAGGGATGGTTTTCAATTTGATTCCTTCAATTTAGATTTGAATAGTTCTAGTTTTACTTTCTGTAGACAGTAGTGATAAAAAATTACCTTCGCATCTCATCGTTCTTACGTTCATGGTTCGGAATATCGTCTTGAGAATCCTGCTGGCCCCGTTTGCCGTCCT
>JARQTN010000165.1 GCA_029976695.1 Lewinellaceae bacterium | reverse complement strand
AAAAAAAGGTGCACCGTCAAGTACACCTTTTTTTATTCAGGAAAACAAGTTTCCTTTTAATTATTCCTTCATCGATCCACGTCCGTATCTGATGAAGCCGTGCCGATGGTTTGAGAACTTTCATCAGCAGCGGGATCAGAATCCTCATCTTCAGTGCTACCTGTATCCTCCCCTTTTTCCAGACCGGAAGCATCTGACTTTTCGTCATCCACCGGTATATGCGGCGCATGGGAGTGTTCCTTGAAGGGCCTTTTCCCGATCAACTCTTCCACGTCCGATTTCAGGATCACTTCTTTTTCCAGGAGGGTCTTCGCAATGATTTCCAGTTCTTTCCGGTATTTTTTCAGAAGTTCCTGGGCCCGCAGGTACTGGGAGTCGATCAGTTTCCGGACCTCGTCATCGATCAGCCTTGCTGTTTCGTCCGAATACGGTTTCTGGAACTGGTCCTGGGAAAGCCCGTAAAAGGATACGTTCCCGACGAGACTGTTCATTCCGTACACGGAGATCATCCCGTAGGCCATCTTGGTCACCTGGTCAAGGTCATTTTGTGCACCGGTCGAGATCTCTCCGAAAACCACATGCTCGGCAGCACGTCCCCCCAGGGTCATGCACATGCGGTCAAGCAATTGGTCCGTCCGTGTGATGTATTCCTCTTTCGGCAAATATTGCGCATAGCCAAGTGTGCCGATCCCCCTCGGGACAATGGTCACTTTGACGAGCGGGGACGCGTGTTTCAGGAACCAGCCGCATATGGCGTGCCCGGCCTCATGATAGGCGATGATTTCTTTTTCTTCCGGAGAGATCAACTTGTTTTTCTTCTCCAACCCGCCGATCACCCTGTCGAGCGCATAATTGAAGTCATCCATCTCGACGCTCGATTTGTTCCGGCGCGCTGCGATCAGGGCTGCCTCGTTACATACGTTTGCGATATCTGCCCCTGCAAATCCAGGCGTCATCTCAGCGAGGACATAAGGATCAACTTCTTTCGAGATCTTGATATGCTTCAAATGCACCTTGAAAATGGCTTTACGTCCCTTCAGGTCCGGCCTGTCGATACCGATCTGCCGGTCAAAACGCCCTGGCCTGAGCAATGCCTGGTCAAGCACGTCCGGCCTGTTCGTGGCCGCCATCAGGATGACCCCTTTGTCCGTGCTGAAACCGTCCATTTCGACCAGGAGCTGGTTCAACGTGTTCTCGCGTTCGTCATTTCCCCCGGTAAATGCGTTCCTGCCGCGTGCCCGGCCGATGGCGTCGATCTCGTCGATGAATACGATGCAGGGAGCCTTTTCCCGAGCCTGCTTGAACAGGTCGCGGACCCTTGATGCACCCACCCCGACAAACATTTCAACGAAATCAGAACCTGAAATCGAGAAGAAAGGAACACCAGCCTCACCGGCGACAGCTTTTGCCAGCAGCGTTTTCCCTGTACCCGGAGGGCCCACGAGGAGTACGCCTTTCGGAATCTTGCCTCCCAATGCGGTATATTTTTTCGGGTTTTTAAGGAAGTCAACGACCTCCATCACCTCTTCCTTTGCCTCATCAAGTCCGGCGACATCCTCAAATGTGACCGTGACCTTTGTATTGGCATCAAACAGTGTCGCCTTGGATTTGCCAATATTGAAGATCTGTGAACCCGGCCCACCACCTGCACCACTGACGCGCCGCATGATAAAGAGCCAGATGGCGACAATGATGAAGATCGGGATCACCCAGCCAAGAAGCGGTGCCAGCCAGTTCTGCTTTTCAATATAATCCGGGAATACCTTGTTCTCTGGTGGAACGGATTCATTGATCCTGTTGATCTCCCGGGCAAAGGTCTCTGGAGGCCCGATCTGGAACGTGTACTGGGGGCGATTGCCAAACGAATTCTTCGGCAGGTCCTTGTATGCCTCATCCGACATTTTAGTCTCCTTGATGTATACGCGTGCATCTTTCTGGTTGATCACCTCGAGCCTCCGCACATCCCCGCTTCTCACCATCTCTTCATAATCAGAAATATTGATCTGCTCGATCGACATCTCCGGGATGTACATGAGGTTGAATCCGATCAACGCGAGAATGATAATGCCGTAAATCCAATAAGAATTGAAATTGAATTTACCGGGTTTATTCTCATTATCCGGCTTTTTTGGATTCTGACTCATTTGCTTTTATATGATATACTGATTCAACCCGGGCACATACATGGGTACCCATGGCGTCAATAATAGTTATTTTGTACAGAATAGAACGTATGGACTTGCAAAGAGTTTCAACCTTTCGACCTACAGGCTGTGATACTCGGTAAAGTCGCCGTCATTCCAAAGTTCTTCAAGATCATAAAAAGACCTGGTCTTCTGGTAGAAGACATGGACAACCGTATCAAAGTAGTCGATACAGATCCATTTAGAACTTTGCTGTCCCTCCGTATGGGAAGGATAGGTCTTTAATTTTTCTTTCACTGTTTGTTGAATCCGGTCGGCTATTGCCTTTACCTGGGTATTGGAATCTCCTTCACAGATGATAAAAAAGTTGGTTGGGGCGTCATCCAGGCTCCGAAGGTCGATCTTTACGATGTTTTTGCCTTTTACATCCTGAATGCTGTCGATTATGGAATCGTTCAGGACTTCTGCAGCGATCGGAGATTTTACGGCTTCTGATGATCTACTCAAATGTTCTACTTTTATGAAAAAATGTGTTTCTATACAAATCTACAAAAATTCGCAAGTTGACTCTACCTGACAACCGATGAATGTAAGAACGCATATCCGCCTCGACTCCGTTTCGTCAACAAACGAATTTATGCAGTTTTTAGTTTCAATGAAAAGGCCTGCGGAGGGTACCGTCATTTCGGCGATTAACCAGTATGCCGGTCGCGGACAGGCCGGGCGGAGCTGGCATGCTTCACCCGGGAAGAACATCTCGTCTTCATTTATTTTTTACCCGGACTTTGTTCCGGCGAGGCACCAGTTTCGGCTGAACAAACTGTTTGCCGTCAGTGCGGTGCATTTTTTTCGTCAATTCCTGCGGGAAGGGAATATCCGGATCAAATGGCCAAACGATCTCCTGATCAACGGTTCGAAAGCAGCGGGCATGCTGATCAGGGTTTCAACTGCAGGAGATCTTCTCCGGCAAGCCATCCTGGGACTTGGCTTCAATATATCAGAAGATCAGTTTCCCGGGGATATCCCCAACCCGGTATCCCTTTGCCAATATGCTGATCACATTCCGGATATCCCGATTTTGATCGGTGCCTTCCAGGAACATCTTTGGGCAGATTACAAGAGGTTGAGGGCAGGCAGATATCCGGACCTGGACAGGGAATATACCCGGAATTTGTTCGGTATGGATCAAGCGCTTCAATTTACATCCCCTGAAACCGGCGCGTTTGAGGGTGTGATTCAGGGTGTGGATGAATTTGGACGTCTGCTCATCCAGACCGGGCAAGACATCACGGCTTTCCAGTCGGGCACCCTCGTTTTTCAGTTGACAGAAAAGTGAATTGAATATGCAGAACAAGCAGACTGAATGCATCATCATCACCATTGGTGAGGAAATTGTTTCCGGACTGATCACGGACACCAACAGTGCCTGGTTGGGCAGGGAACTGTACGCACTCGGTGTGGACGTGCGCGAAAAAACCTCTGTCAAGGACAAGGAGGAACACATTTATCAAGCCATCGAAGAGGCCTTCAAGAAAGTTTCCCTGGTCCTGATGACGGGCGGACTTGGCCCCACGAAAGATGATCGCACCAAGCACGCCCTCATGCGCTATTTCGGTTGCGCGGACTCTTTTTCTGCTGAAACCTATGCCCGGATCGAAGTCCTGCTCGGGAAGTTCGGAAGGACGCCAACGGAAGCCCACCGTCAGCAGGCTTTCCTGCCTGACTGCGCCGAACTCCTGGAAAACCGCCTGGGGACTGCACCTGGAATGTGTTTTCGGGTGGGAGAAAAGATGCTGATCAGCATGCCCGGGATCCCGTATGAGATGGAAGCGATCTATACGGATCACATTCCGGGTCTCATCCGGGAGACATTCGAAGTCATGCCGATTTACCACAGGATCCTGATGACAGCGGGTGAGGGGGAGTCCAGGCTTGCCCTGATGATCCGGGACATCGAAGACAACCTGCCCGAGGGCCTTTCCATAGCCTACCTTCCCGGTTTGGCACAGGTACGGATCAGGGTGTCGGGAAGGGGAAATCCTGCCGGGCGTGTGCAGGAAAGGGTGGAAGAAACAGCACATGCAATCGAGCGCCTCATCAAGCCATATGTGTTCGGGTATGACAACGAGCCGCTGGAAAGCGCAGTGGGCAGGCTCCTTTCCGAAAAGAGGCTGACGCTGGGCACTGCTGAAAGCTGCACCGGGGGCCACCTCGCCCACCTGGTTACATCAGTACCCGGGTCTTCGGCCTATTTCATGGGATCCGTAATCGCGTATTCAAACCAGGTCAAGACGGACCTGCTCGGTGTCCGGGCGTCCACACTGGAAAAACACGGGGCCGTGAGTGAGCAAACGGTCATCGAGATGTCGTCAAATGTGAGGGCCAGGCTGGGAACTGATTTCGGCCTTGCCACATCCGGTATTGCAGGTCCGGGAGGGGGGACGCCGCAAAAACCTGTCGGCACGATCTGGATTGCCTGCGCAGGCCCGGAAGGTGTGGAAACCAGGAAATTGTCCCTTTCAAAAAGCCGGCTGATCAATATCAGATACACATCAGTGGTGTGCATGACTTTACTCAGAAAATTTATTCTGCAGTCGGAATTGTGTTAATTTTGTAGGCCAGGCCCTGTTGACCAAAGAAGTAAACCAAAATTTGAAGATGTATGGCACAAGTAGAATTGATCATGCCGAAGATGGGAGAAAGCATTATGGAAGCCACCATCCTGAAATGGGTGAAACAGGAAGGCGATACCGTTGATGTGGATGAGACAATTCTTGAGATTGCCACCGACAAGGTCGATTCAGAGATCCCGTCTCCCGTGGCCGGGAAAATCTCCAAAATCCTGTTTCAGGAAGACGATGTCGTCGAGATCGGGAAAGTGATTGCCCTGATCGAAACAGAAGGGGCTGATGATCAACCAGAATCGACGCCTTCAATCGAAAAAGCAGCGTCTGGCAACGGAATGAATGGCCGTCCGGATGCACATTCTGAGGAAGAGGCCGATATCCCGGGCAAGAAAGTGCCCGAACGCAGCTCGGCTGTCAGTTCGGAAACCGCCCCCCTGGAGCATGGGCAGAGAACATCAGCGCCTGCCGTGATCGAGGAAGTCCGCATCAGCCCGGCAACAGGACGGTTCTACTCTCCGCTGGTCCGCAATATGGCAAAGAAGGAAGGCATTTCGCTTGAGGAACTTGACCAGGTTCCGGGCTCCGGAAGGGATGGCCGGGTGACCAAGCATGACATGATCCGCTATATCGAACAGCGGGATACAGTCCGGTCTGTACCTGCTGCAAAACAGCAGGTTTCCACCAAGCCTGAAACTGTCCAGGCTGCGCCAGTGGTCACATCCTCGGGTGAAGACGAGATTATCGAAATGGACAGGATGCGCAAATTGATCGCAGACCATATGGTCATGTCCAAGCGCACCTCTCCCCATGTCACCTCATTTGTGGAAGCGGATGTCACACCTATTGTGGAATGGCGAAACCGGATCAAGGGGAAATTCCAGGAAAATTACGGCGAAAAAATTACGTACACACCCATCTTTATCGAAGCCGTGACAAAGGCGATCCACGACTTTCCAATGGTTAACGTGTCCGTTGATGGAACGAAGATCATTGTCCGAAAGAATATTCACATCGGGATGGCCACGGCATTGCCTTCGGGTAACCTCATCGTGCCCGTCTTGCACAATGCTGACCAGCTGAACCTCATCGGGTTGACCAGGAAAGTCAATGACCTCGCTGTGCGCGCCCGGAACAACCAGCTGAAACCCGAAGAGATCCAGGGCGGGACGTTTACGATCACCAATGTGGGGACGTTCGGAAATGTGATGGGGACTCCGATCATCAACCAGCCACAGGTCGCGATCCTGGCAACAGGTGCCATCCGGAAAAAACCAGCCGTTGTGGAAACCGAGTACGGAGATTTGATCGCTGTGCGCCATATGATGTTCCTTTCCCTTTCCTACGACCACCGGGTTGTGGACGGGGTCCTCGGCGGATCATTCCTCCGCAGGGTTGCCGATTATTTGGAGCGTTTTGACAAGAACCAAAATATCTGACCTGGCCGGAAAATTGATATATCATCACCTGAATGCCATTGTGAAGGGGCTGTTGATGTATACAGCTCTCGTCCTCATGGCACTACCGTGCAGTGGCCAAGTTTCACCTGCCAAGCTGACACGGGAAGCGGATAGCTATTTCGAACACGATAAATTCCGGACTGCCCTGAAATATTATCAGGAAGCAGGCAATCCCGATACGTGGAATAAGGAGGCTGCCTTGCGTGTGGGGATCAGCCAGTTTGAGATCAACCGCATCGACGAGTCGATCCAGACCCTGACCCGTCTCGCAGAAGGGGAGAAGACAGATGATTACGTCTACCTTTACCTGGCCAGGGCATACCAGCACAGGGAAGAGTTTGAATCCGCGATCCGGTTTTACAAGCAATTCCTGAGAAAGAATAAAAGGGACGACGCGACACGAGACTGGGCCAAGGACGAGATCAAGCGGTGTGCAAATGGCCTTCACCTGAAATTCGGAGAAGAAACCGCCTTTGCTGAAAACCTGGGTGCGGTCATCAATACACTCGATGACGAGATCGGCCCCATTCCGAGCCCGACCGTGCAAAACAGGTTATACTTTGCCTCAAACCGGGCAGGCAGTAAAGGAAACAGGCAGCTGATCGACGGAACACCTGATGCGAAATACGGCGATCTGCCTTTTGATGTCTATGTGACCCGGAAAGAAAACGGATCGTGGCAATATCCCGAGCCGATGGGCGATCTGTTCAATACGGGGCAGCATGACCTGTTCCTTGATTTCAGCCTTGACGGCCAGGTCAGTTTTTTGTATAGATCCGACAAGCTGAATGCAGGGCGCATCCTCACGGACACATTCAGTACAGACCCGGACAAACCGGCCGGCCAGGGGGTGTTGAACGGACCACTCAGGCCCGAATACGGGGATCGCGACCTGCGTGTTTTTAATGACACAATATTGCTGTTTGCAAGTGCCCGGCCAGGAGGCTATGGAGGCTTTGACCTGTATATCAGTGTACAACGTTTTGGCTTGTGGCAACAGCCGGTTAATCTTGGCCCGGAGATCAACACATTTTACGATGAGCGGTATCCCTGCCTGACGCAAAACGGGCGTGTCCTGTTTTACAGTTCCAATAACCTGCACAGTATCGGGGGACTGGATATTTTCCGGGCTGACTATGATGAAGCAACCGGTGCATGGTCTGAGCCTCAAAACCTGGGCATGCCGGTAAATTCACCAGGAGATGACCAGCAATTTGAATTGTCTGCTGACGGACTCACAGCTTTTGTCGCCTCTGACCGAAAAAAAGGCTTCGGCGGCTTTGACCTGTATTCCGTGTATTTTAAAAAGCAAATCAAGGAAAACCTCCAGATGGCACAACCTGTCACATTTTATCAGCATGCTGAAGAGTTCAGGCGCCGGCAGGAAATGGGAACAGCGGATTCGGCCGCCCTGCAAAATACAGGTATTGAAGAGGAGAAGGAGTTTTATGTCAGCGACCTTTACTATGGGGAGGATGACCTGATCATCACGCCGCAGAATATCAAGAAGCTGGACCTGATCGCGAATATGATGCTCATCTACCCGCGTCTTGAACTTGAGCTCGTGTGCCATTCCTTTTCCGGGGTGCGACCGGCCTTCAGTCTCTACTTTTCGGTCAAGAAGGCGGAGAAAGCGCTGGAATACCTGATGCAGAAAGGCGTGGCGCCGGCCCGGATCAACCTGAAAGGGGCGGGTGAATATTTTCCGCTTCGGATCAAAGGGAGGGTGAGCCCCCTGATCAACAAGCTCAACCGCAGGATCTCGGTACGATTCCAGCACATCGAAGAAGAGCCCCTCATGGTTTTTAAAGAGAAGCAGGTACTGCCTGAAGAAGTCGATGAATCGAAGTTATACGAAACAATGACCGATAGCCTCTACTATATGGTGCAGATTGCTTCCACCACACAAATGATCCAGTCTCCCTTGCTTGATACGGAGCCCTATGCCGTGATCGAATACGATTATCCCAGGAAGGCCTACAGGTACCTCGTCGGTTTTGCGCGGGACCATGCTTCAATCAAGCCCGTGATGATGAATATGCGTGAGAATGGATTCGACGATGCATTTATCGTTCCGTTTATTCACGGCATGCGCATCGATCGCAAGGATGTCCTCAAGCACGCTGACCAGTATCCTGACTTGCTGAATTTATTTGAATAGCCGCGTTGGGTAAGCGGATTCAGATCCTGAGCGAACTGTATCCAGACAACAATTCTTCTGTCCGAGCGTAATCTGTAGAAAAGACCAGAAAATATCCTCCCCCGCCGGCCCCGCACAGTTTCATCCGGCTGTGTCCGGTTTCAAGGCATGAGGACCAAAGTGCATCCATCGGTTCCGGGATCATTTCACGGAAATGTGCTGCCTGAAAGGCACTGATCTGCATGATATGCCCCCAGGCTGGTTCCCAGGCATGGCCGATCAGGAAATGGATCGCATGCTCCACGTCCGGGACCAGGGAATGATTCACTTTGTGTAAAAAGTCCTTGTCACTGGTTTTTTCCTGGTATTTCCCAACCCATTCTGAAGTCGTCCTTGCAGATCCGGAATCGATGAGAAAGACACCCCATTTTTCAGGCCACCGGATCGGATTGAGCAGGTGGAGGGACTGGTCCCTTTGCCGCAGGACCGGCTGGTCGACGAAGGATACGAATGGATCGATCCCGCTGCTTTTTCCATGAAAATAGGATTCGAGTTCTGCCAGGGCGATACGCAGTTTCCCGTAGTCATTTATCAGGTCCCTGTCAACAGCATACCTGTCCAGGATGGCTGCACAGAGGGCGCCTGAACTGCCCAGGCCGTACCCCTCGGGTATCGTGGACGCATAGATCCAGTTGGAGCGGAAGTCAGCTTCCATGCTTTCGATATCAATGTTTCCGGCCACCTTCGCCGGACTTGACGACTTCAGCCAGCGCATGTAATCGATGAACTGATCGGCATATCTTTCAGGGATCCTTTCTTTCTTAACCCACCCTCCGGATTTGCCTGAAAACGGGACCGCCAGAGCCTGGGAACCCTGGAGCACGGTGTATTCCCCAAACAGGAGAACCTTTGAAGGATATCTGCGTTGGCTGTACATACGGAATGGTTCCTGCCATGCAAAAAGCGATGGCCTGAGGAGTCCAAAATAATCATTTATCTTTATCCCGTGGAGAATTTGAAGCGTCTGCTGACGCAATATTCAGAAGACCGTAGAGTAACTGTTTTATCCCAAAAACTCTCGTCCGAAACGCCACAACGCATCCTTGCAGAAGGGTTCGTCGGCGCAGGGGATTGCTTTGTCATTGCCGCACTGCACATGCAGCATCCACGCACGATCCTGATCATCGAAACGGACAAGGAACGGGCTGCCTACAAACAAAATACACTGGCCAGTATCCTGCATGGCAACCAGTGCCTGTTCTTCCCTGATTCCTTCAAACAGCCGGGAAAATACGAGGAGATCCGTTCCGCGAATGTGCTCCAGCGGACAGAGACAGTCAACAAGATGCACGGCCAGCTGACACAGCACGAGATCGTGGTCACCTATCCCGAAGCACTCTTCGAGCAGGTCGTCTCGCCGGTCAGGATTGCGGAAAACAGGATCCTGTTCAAAAAGGAAGAACAGGTCGACATCGATGACCTGTCCGGACTGCTGATCGATTTTGGTTTTGACCGGGTCGACTTCGTGTATGAGCCCGGACAGTTTTCTGTGCGCGGGGGGATCATCGATATCTTTTCATATGGCAATGAATGGCCCTACAGGGTGGAATTGTTTGACGATATCGTGGAAAGCATCCGGATGTTCGATCCGCTTACCCAGCTTTCCAGGAAACAGATCCATGCGGTCTCCATCATTCCGAATGTGGCTTCTGAATTCGCTGCTTCGGACAAGACTTCCCTGGTCCATACCCTGCCGGAAAACACCCTGATCTGGGTGGAGGATATGGAAGTGCTGATTGACAAGATGCAGGAATGCTTCGAAAAGACGCGGGAAGTTTCCGTGGGGCTGATCAACCCGGAGGAAGAAGAAGAAAAATGGACATTTTTCAGGGATAAGGCCTTTGTCATGCCCGGAGAAATGGCCCGGGATATGAAACAGTTCCACCTGGTCTTCACCCACCGTCCCGACGGGCATGTTGAACCGGAAGTGCAACTTGGCTTTGACCAGCTTCCGCAACCGAGTTTCAACAAGAATTTCAAGCTGCTCATCGATGACCTCAATGCGAATACGGCCAGGCGCATCGAGAATTTTATCTTCTCCGCCAATGTCAAGCAGATCGAAAGGTTTTACAGCATTTTCGAGGAACTGGAAGCGCATGTCCACATGCACCCTGTAGGCGTCACGATCCATGAGGGATTTGTTGATCCTTCCCTTGGTGTTGCCTGCTACACGGATCACCAGATCTTCAAGCGGTTTCATAAATATAACCTGCGTCGGGGATTCACGCGGGAACAGGCCCTCAGCCTCAAGATGCTCAGGGAGTTGCAGCCTGGTGATTTTGTCACGCATATCGATCATGGGGTCGGCAGGTACTCCGGCCTGGAGAAGATAGATATCAGCGGACATGTACAGGAATCCGTACGGTTGATCTACAAGAACAATGATATCCTCTATGTCAGCATCCATTCCCTGCACAAGATCTCGAGGTATGTCGGCAAGGACGGCACGGCACCGGCCCTGAGCAAACTGGGGAGTGATGCCTGGGCCAGGCTGAAACAGCGCACCAAGAAGAAGGTAAAGGACATCGCAGGCGAACTGATCAAACTCTATGCAAAACGAAAAGCTTCGCAGGGGTTTGCCTTTCCTCCGGACGGGTACCTGCAGAACGAACTTGAGGCTTCTTTCCTGTATGAAGACACGCCTGACCAGATGGCAGCAACGGTAGCTGTCAAGGAAGACATGATGAAGGACTATCCGATGGACAGGCTGATCTGTGGTGATGTTGGCTTCGGGAAGACAGAAGTTGCCGTGCGCGCCGCATTCAAGGCCATCGTAGGAGGGAAGCAGGTCGCCGTCCTCGTGCCGACCACGATCCTGGCTCTGCAGCACTACTACACGTTCAGGGAAAGGCTTGAACCATTTGGTGTGAGCGTGGATTATGTAAACAGGTTCAAAACCCTGGGCGAACGCAGGGCGGTTTTCAAGAGGCTGAAGGAAGGAGAACTGGACCTGGTGATCGGCACACACGGGCTGCTGAACAAGGAAGTAGGATTTCGTGACCTTGGCCTGCTGGTGGTGGATGAGGAACAGAAATTCGGTGTGACGGCGAAAGAGAAACTCCGCAACCTGAAAGTGAATGTGGATACGCTGACCCTGACAGCGACCCCGATACCCCGCACGCTCCAGTTTTCCCTGATGGCGGCGAGGGACCTTTCGATCATCCGGACGCCGCCGCCCAATCGCCAGGCAATCCACACAGAGCGGCGGATGTTTTCAAATGAAGTGATTAGCGAGGCGATCTACTACGAAACCAACAGGGGCGGGCAGGTCTTTTTTGTGCACAACCGGGTCAAATCACTTCCCGACCTGGCAGCCCTGATCAACCGGCTTTGCCCGGACCTCGACGTGGCCATGGCCCACGGGCAAATGGAATCCAGAAAACTTGAAAAAACACTGCTCGGTTTTATCAACGGGCAGTTTGATGTGCTTGTCTGCACGAATATCATCGAGACCGGTCTCGATATTTCGAATGCCAATACCATCATCATCAACAATGCACACCAGTTTGGCCTGAGCGACCTGCACCAGCTCAGGGGCCGGGTGGGACGGTCCAACAAGAAAGCTTTTTGTTACCTGTTTACGCCACCATTAAGTGCGCTGACACCAGAGGCGCGAAAGCGCATCCGTACAGTAGAGGAATTTTCGGATTTGGGCAGCGGCTTTGAGATCGCCATGCGGGACCTGGATATCCGTGGGGCAGGCAACCTGTTGGGTGCGGAGCAAAGCGGGTTCATTTCAGAGATCGGGTATGAGACCTACCAGAAGATCCTGGCTGAAGCCGTGCAGGAACTCAAGGAGAAGGAATACCGCGACCTGTTCAGGGAAGAGCTCGAGAAGGATCCAAAGTATGTCCGGGAGGTTTCCATTGAGGCGGATGTCGAGATGCACATCCCGGATCGTTATGTCAACAGCATCGATGAGCGGCTCAGGCTGTATACGGAACTCGATGGCCTCGAAAGTGAAGCTGACCTGGAGGGCTACCGGGAGCGCCTGATCGACCGTTTTGGCCCGATCCCGCCCGAGGTGGAAGAGATGTTCGAGGGACTCCACATCCGCTGGATCTGCCGGGAAATGGGATTCTACCGGTTTGTCCTCAAGAACAACAAAATGCTTTGCTTCTTTGTGCAGAATGCCCAGTCCCCGTACTTTGAATCAGCTTACTTTAAAAACCTGCTGGCTGCGGTCTCTTCTTCGGATGATACGCCACGTTTCCGGTTGAAGCAGTCCGAAAAACACCTTATTTTGATCAGGGAAAAAATGCCTTCCCTGCAGGCATGCAAGGAAGAACTGAAAGGCCTGCACGAGAAAGCCGGGTTAGTAAAACAGGAAACAGAAGCTTAACGAAATGCCATGGACCAGATGATCTTCAAAAATAACCAGGTCGACCTCGGACAACTTCCGGAAGCGGAGAGTGTGGTATTTCATCCACTGCCCATCACATACCGCAACATCCTCCTGATTTCTTCCGGTGTCTTTTTTGTTCTCCTGCTTATTGGCATCGTTTCGTTATTCCTGCTTGTGCCTGCAGAGCTTCCTGTCGCGATGGAATGGGCCCTGATTGCCTGGTTCATTTTATCGGCCATTGCGATCGGGCGGATCCTGATTGCTTTTCCATACAAGGGGTATGCTGTCCGGGAAAGGGATATCATCTATAAAAAAGGATGGCTGTGGCGCAGTGTCACAACCGTGCCGTTCAACAGGGTCCAGCATTGTGATATCAAGCAGGGCCTCCTGGAGAGGCAATTTGGACTGAGCAGCCTCAACGTCTATACGGCAGGTGGCCAGAACAGCGACCTGACAATTCCCGGCCTTGACTACCAGATGGCTGAAAAGTACAAGGCATACATCCTGAAAACCATCTCTTCAGATGAGGAGGAATGACCCGGTTGACCTGTTTACGCCGCAGCGCCAGTCCATTGCGGCGATCCTGATCATCCTGGTCAAGTTCGGAAGGAATATGATCCGGCAGTTCTGGCCGATCCTCATCGTATTGTTCCTGAACAGGAAAGGTTCCCGGGAAATCGCCATCGGGATCGCCGCAGGGCTTTTCGGGTTGATCTCCCTATTCGGGTCAATCATCTCCTATTTCAAGTATTACTTTTATATCCGCAACGGTGAACTCAACGTCCGCCGGGGCGTATTCCGGAAGGTCAGCCTGAATGTGCCTTTTGAGCGCATCCAGTCCATCGACTTCGAGCAAAATTTGATCCATCAATTATTTGGGGTTGTGGCTGTGAAAATCGATACGGCCGGCTCCAAGAGCAGTGAGCTGGAGATCGATGCAGTGTCAAAGGATGTGGCCTATGCGCTGCGCGCCTATATCCTGAAAGAGAAAGCCGCGATCAAGGGAACTTCCGGGGAAGTGGAAGCCGAGCCGGATCTCTCCGAGGAAAAAGAACTCGTTCTTTCACTTGGACCTGCAGACCTGCTCAAGATCGGGATCAGTCAGAACCACTTTCGCACAGGGATCATCATTCTGGGTATCTTCATGGGGTTTGCACAGGACCTGGGGGATGCACTTGGCTTTGATGTGTTTGACAAGATCGGGGAGGAAGTAGGTCAGATGCTCCAGGCAGGGCTGCTGTTTATCTTCATTTTTATCCCGGTATTCATTTTCATTTCATTCCTGGTGACGCTTGTGCGGACAGTCTTCAAATACTTTGATCTGAAATTCTGGAAAACACGGAATGGCTTCAAGCTGGTCAGCGGCCTGTTTACACGTATGGAAAAAAGCATGCAGAAAGAGAAGGTCCAGATCATCGGGTGGAGCAACAACCCGATCAAGCGGATCTTCGGGATCTACCGCCTGCGGATCTACCAGGCCGCCAGCGTGGATGTGGTGGGGAACAAAAGCATGATCATCCCGGGGGCTTACCTCCCCCAGGTGAAGGAAACGATTTCTTCAGTGGTCCCCGGTTCTGTGGGTGCCGACTACGAACAGCATGGGATAGACCCTGTTTCGCGGTTCCGGTTCATCTGGTTTTTTGGCTTGTTGCCCCTGCTGATCCTGTCCGGTGTGGCATGGTACCTGGGACAGAACTCCTGGTACCTGGCATGGGCATATTTGCCCGTGTCCATCTGGATGGGACACCAGTATTATGTGAAAAGGGGGTTCCAGCTGCATCCCGAGTACTTCATTTCCCTGGGTGGGATCTTCGGACGAACCCACAAGATGATCGAGATCTTCAAGGTGCAGGCAGTGAAGGTCTCACAAGGATGGTTTGAAACACGGCGGGACCTGGCGACGATCCATATCTATACGGCTGCGGGTGAGATCAGTGTGCCCTACCTGCCACTTGAAAAGGCTCGCCAGCTTCAGAATTACCTCCTCTACAAGGCAGAAAGCACGAACAGACACTGGATCTGATCGTCCCGGGGACGTTCATTTGGAATAAAAACCGTCCTTATGACGTAAAAATACGTTATAAAACGGAAGAAATAGTTGCATTTGTGAAAACTTCGTTATACATTGCCCTCAGAATGAAAGACAGGATATTCAGCATATGGTTGCTTCTCTTTGTCCTCATTACCGGAAATGTCTTTGCGCAGCAGAACAATGACGGTGCATGGCAGAAAATCCAAAATGCCTTTTCTGAAGGGGATTACCAGTTGGCTATTCACCTGGCCGGGGAAATGGAGATTGCCCCGGGGGATTCACTGAAGTACTTCAGGACACTGTCAAGTGCGTATTACCGGATGGGGAATTACCGTGAAGCGAAGCAATACGGCCTTGCGGCCCTGGACATTGCCCCTGATGAAAGAACGGTCCTGAACCAGCTGGGAGCCCTCTACGAAGCAGAGCAAAACCTCCCGAAGGCCATCAAGTATTATGGCCTGTTGCTTCGGACGGATACCCTGAATGCGTATTACCTCAGGCAGTATGGCTTCGTTCATCTGAAAGCGGGTTTCAAACAGGACGCGTTCCGTTATTTGGCACAGGCTTACCGGCTGAACCCGGGGGATGTCGTCGTGGTCAGTGCGCTTTCAGACCTGCTGATGGAATCGGAAAATTACAACCAGGCTGACAGTATTCTACAGATTGCCTTCTATGGGGATTCGACCAATGTAAAGGTCCTGCTTGCCATCGCCCGGTCAAAATACCAGCAAAAGGAATATGCCGAAGCAGTGCGCAACCTGGAGAAAGTGAACAGGCAGATCGATATCCCGGAGTACTATATCAAGATGCTGGGGTATGCCTATCTGCAGATCGATTCTGCTGATCATGCCATTCACTGGCTGGAAAGGCTGGTGCATTCCGAACAAAAGGAATTCGTCCATTATTACCTGGCCATTGCCTACGGGAAGAAGGGGGACCCGGATGCCAGCCTGTTTCATTACCGGAAGGCCATCGATAAATCCGTTTCCGAAAACATCGACCGGTATTACGCAGAGGCGGCAAAATTGCATGAATCAAAGGGGGACTACCCGAAGGCGATAGAATATTACCGGAAAGCACTGGATTACAAAAAGTTGCCGCGGTATTACTATGAACTGGGCATCCTTTCGGATACCTGGTTCAGGGACAAGAACATGGCCCTCACATATTTTAAAAAATATCTGAAATCAGGGGATGTGAACCCTGCCTTCAGGGCATATGCCGAACGGCGGGCCAGGGACCTGCAGGAACATCTCCACTTTACGGACGAAGCATCCAATTAAACTGATCATATGGAAAGACTGACAAAAACAGAAGAAGAGATCATGCACCACATCTGGGACAAGGAGCGGTGCACCGTATCTGAAATTATCGAGGAATTGCCGGATCCGAAGCCTCCCCATTCCACCATTTCATCGATTGTACGCATCTTGGAAAAGAAGGGTTTTGTAAACCACAAGGCATACGGACGTACCTATGAGTATTTTCCTGTGATTACGAGGGATGCATACAGCAAGAAGAGCATCCGCAAACTTGTGGGGGATTATTTTGGCGGAAGCCTGAACCAATTGGTCAGTTTCCTCGTCCGGGAAGATGACCTTGATAAAGAGGACCTTGAAAAAATCCTGTCTGAGCTCGAACAAAATTCAGGCAAAGAAGAATCAAGCACCTGATGCCGTTTCCGGCCCTTTTCACCGGGAATGCCGCAACTGAAGGGCCGGAGAGAATTTTAAATCCATCCTAAACGGGATATTATGATCAC
>JARQTN010000164.1 GCA_029976695.1 Lewinellaceae bacterium | reverse complement strand
GCAGAAAATATGGATCCCCAGCAAAGGATGCTGCTCGAACTTTCCTATGAGGCACTGGACGATGCCGGACAGGTTCCCGGCCATCTTGAGGGATCCAGGACCGGCGTCTTTATCGGGATTTCACTGAATGAATATAGCCACCTGCAGTTTGGTGACCCGGGCCGGATCACCGGGCACTCCGGGACCGGGAGTGCGTTGTCCATTGCGGCAAA
This sequence comes from Lewinellaceae bacterium, assembly GCA_029976695.1. Lineage (GTDB taxonomy): Bacteria > Bacteroidota > Bacteroidia > Chitinophagales > Saprospiraceae > JARQTN01. The sequence continues at coordinate 16,370 of JARQTN010000164.1, read as the reverse complement.
CCGCCTTTCTTACTTCTATAACTTCAGGGGCCCCAGTATGGCCATCGATACAGCCTGCTCTTCTTCCCTGTCTGCGGTTCATCTCGCTTGCCAAAGCATCCGGAATGGTGAGTGCACCATGGCCCTTGCCGGAGGTGCAAGCATGATCCTGTCACCGGCACATTCCATTGCATTTACAAAGGCAGGTGTGCTGGCCCCCGACGGACGCTGCAAACCATTCGATGCCGCGGCAAACGGGTATGTACGTGGCGAAGGTGCAGGGCTCATTATCCTCAAACCCTTGTCAGCGGCAATGGAGGACGGTGATCCAGTTCAGGCCGTAATTCTTGGTAGTGCCATGCACCAGGACGGCCGGACCAATGGACTGATTGCGCCCAGCAGGGAAGCGCAGGAAGAATTGCTGAGGGAAGCAAGTGCACTTGCGGGTATCCGGCCGGGTGACCTCCAATATGTAGAGGCACATGGTTCCGGGACCGTGCTTGGTGACACCATCGAAGCAAATGCCCTTGGTGCGGTTGTGGGTGCCGACCGTGAAGACAGCCCCTGCCTGATTGGTTCCGTAAAAAGCAATATCGGCCACCTCGAGGCCGCCGCAGGAATTGCAGGGTTGATAAAGGTCGTGCTGAGCATGCGGCATCGAAAACTCCCGCCAAGCATCCACTACCATACGGCAAACCCGCACATCCAGTTCGATGAAATGAAGTTGCGCGTGCAGGACAGGCTTGGTGACTGGCCCTCCGCATCCGGGCAACGCCTCGCCGGGGTCTCCTCTTTCGGTTTTGGCGGCACCATAGTGCATGCCATCCTCAGGGCACCTGAACAACAGGAAATGCCCACAGGTGATGAAGCGAACGATGACCAGTCCAGGTTCCATGTACTCCCTTTGTCGGCCGGTTCGGTGGATGGACTCAGGCGCCTGTCGGATGGCATCCTCGACCTGATGCATACTGAAGAAACACTTCGTCCTGCTGATTTGTGTTGTGCAACCGGGCTGAGGAGGGGGCACGCTGACCATAGATTGGCCGTTTTTGGGAAAACCCTGGATGAAATTAAGGCGGGCCTCCATTCATTTTTGGCGGATGAAGAGCATCCGGACGTGCTCCTGGACTGGGCGGGGCCCGACCGTTCAGGGACACCTGCATTCGTGTTTTCCGGCCAGGGAGGGCAGTGGTACGGCATGGGTCGGGACCTGCTGGAGGAGGAACCGGTTTTCCGGTCTGCAATTGAGCAGGTTCACAAAGTGATCTCCGAATTGTATGGATGGTCCCTGATGGAAGTGCTGAGTTTGGAGATGTCATTCAACCAACTGGACCGAATTGAAGTGGTCCAGCCTGCTATTTTTGCGATCCAGGTTGCCACCGCGGCGCTGTGGAAAAGTTGGGGAATTATACCGGGGGCCGTGCTTGGTCACAGTATGGGCGAAGTGGCTGCCGCCTATTTCGCAGGCGTGGTTGACCTTGAGGATGCTGTGCGCATCGTGTGCGGTCGCAGCCGGCACTTGAAAAAAATCGCGGACCAGGGGAGCATGCTGGTCACAGGATTGTCTCCGCAACAGGCAGAGGAATTGATCGAGCCTTATAGCGGGGACGTAACGATCGCAGCTTGCAACAGCCCTACGAGTACGGTCCTCTCAGGACCCTCCGAAAAGATTGCGGAGATCATGTCACAACTTGAAACAGAAGATGAATTCTGCCGGATGGTCAATGTGAATGTGGCTTCCCACAGTCCTCAAATTGATGCGATCCGGTCCAGGATGCTGGAGGATGTTGACGGGATCAGGGCCGGGGCGGAACACATCCCGTTTTATTCAACAGTTACCGGAGGGCAGTTGCACGGGGCTGCGCTTGATGCTGAATATTGGTATGACAACCTGAGGAAGCCGGTCCTGTTCACAGAGGCTGTCGAAGCACTCCACAGGGATGAGTTTACGACCTTTATTGAAATCGGCCCGCACCCTTTACTCCTGACACCCATCCGGCAAATCATGGGGCAGCATGCAATTGAAACCAGGGGCCTTCCTTCAATGAAAAGGGATGAACCAGGATATGAGGTGCTCATACGATCAGTTGGTGAAATGTTCATTTCCGGATACCCGATTGACTGGCAACGGATTTACCCCCATGGCCGGAAGCAGATCCCATTGCCGCCTGTTGAATGGAACAGGCAACGCTACTGGATCGACCTGGGGACAGCGGCATCAAAGGGATCCTGGGATTGGTTCACGGGTGATCAGCAGAAGGGCACATCCTTGCTTGGCCGGGAGATCTCACTGGCTGCTGACCCGGACCGGAGACTCTGGGAAACTACGATCACCCAGGATGATTTTCGCTTTCTCCGTGAACACAAGCTCAATGATGAAGCTGTATTTCCCGCTGCGGCGTTTATCGAAATGGCCCTGGAGGCCGGCCGTGCCGCTGGCATCCCGGCGCCCCTGTCGCTGCAGGGATTCGAGATCCATGAAAAACTTGCTTTCAGTGGGGATGCCCCGGTTATGGTCCAGGTTTCGCTGGAACCAGGAGGGGATGGGCATGATCATTTTACGGTATACAGCAAGACCCAGGGCGATCCTGGCTGGCGCAAGCATGTGTCTGCGCATTTTCAGAAAGCAGTGCAGCAGTCAGGTGCAGAAAAAAGAGAATGGACGGCACCCGAAAAGATCCGCGATGAGCACGTTCGGCACCTGACGGTTGAAGGATTTTACCAGAATTTGCGTATCAGGGGCGTGGATTACGGGGCATCCTACATGGGGGTCCGCGAAGTGTGGGGAACTGCAGGAGAGGCGCATGGAATCGTAGGGGATGCAGACAGCCGGCCGCTTGAGCGGGACCGCTATCTATTTCCCCCTGCGATGCTTGATGCCTGCTTCCAGGTCCTTGATGTGATCACGAATGACGGGAGCAACCATGATCTGTACCTGCCCACTGGATGCGGGCAAATCGTTTTCCATGCGCAACCCGAAAGTCCGTTGCGCTGCCAGGTGAAGCTGACATCCGGTGCATCAGATCTGCTCGATGCGGTCAAGGTGGACTTCAGGATAACAGATCATGCTGACCGGCTGGTCATGGAGGTGATTGATTTCACGCTCCAGCGGTCAAAGGGGAATCCCCGCCAGGTAGTCCTGCCGGAGAATACCTGGATGTATGCATTGAATTGGAAAAAACAGGAACTGGCTGCACGGCCCTCAAATCTATGTGCCCAAACCCGGCACTTGATGATCCTGGCCGATGATACCGGCGTGGGTGCGGACCTGATCGGGCAACTTGAAAAGGCAGGCGGGATTTGCCATGTCCTGAATATCCGGGAGGTATTTGCGAGCCACCAGGATATTGGACAGGAAAGGACGATCGATCTATTCCGGAAAGCCATGCAGCAGATTCCGGGGCGTTTGCACGGGATCGTCTATTTGTGGGGGCTTTCAACGCCTGAAGGATCCAGTGAGGAGGCAAGTGAAATGTATGGCGGATGGCGTCATTTTCTGGCGGGGGACGCGGTGCTGTACCTTGTCCAGGCATTGGCCGAAAGGATAGACAGCCACCCAAGGTTGTGGCTTGTCACCCGGGGCGGACAGCCCGTCAAAGCTGGAGAAGCACTGGCCATCGGTCAATCCCCGCTTTGGGGACTCGGCAAAGTCATCAGTTACGAAGTGCCTGACCTCCAGTGTGTCCGGGTCGATCTCGATCCGTTAAACGGGAGCGCCACAAATACGAAATTCCTGGTTGAACAGCTCTTGTCTTTAGAGGACAAAGAGGACCAGATTGCACTGAGGAACGGCTCCCGTCATGTACTCCGCGTCCAGCCCCATCAGGGGAAAAAACCACAACCCTTGCTCATCCTGCCCGGTGCGAACTACCTGATCACCGGCGGTATGGGCGGGCTTGGTCTGGAGACTGCCCAGTGGCTGGTGCAGCAGGGCGCGCGGTATATTTCACTGATGGGCAGGGGAAAACCCACTCAACTGGCCATGCAGGCGATCGATGCCATGCGGCAAAAGGGGGCCACCGTGCTTGTAACCAGGGCCGATGTCAGTGACCGGATGCAACTCGATAAAGCCATCCGGGAGATGTCTGCCTCCATGCCTGACCTGCACGGGGTCATCCATGCGGCAGGTGTGCTGGATGACGGGTCACTGCTTAACCTCAATGCAGAAAGAATGCAAAAGGTCATGGCTCCGAAGGTAGAAGGCACCTGGAACCTGCACGAAGCGACACTGGGCATGCCGGTTGACTTTTTTGTCATGTACTCCTCTGCCGTGTCGGTACTTGGCTCCCCGGGCCAGGGCAATTATGCGGCGGCAAGCGCTTTCCAGGATGCATTTGCCTATTACCGGCAGCACCTTCAATTGCCTGCACTGAGCATCAACTGGGGCCCATGGGCAGATGTCGGTTTGGCTGCAGAGGCGGCGGAACGGCTGAAGGCCAGCAATGCGCCCGCGCAGCACCTGATCAAAGTGATCCGGATAGAGGAGGGCCTGGCGGTCCTTGAATACCTGCTGTCGCAACAGGAAACGCAGGTTATGGCTTTGCCCTTTGACCTGAAGAACCTTGTTGAACTGTATCCGACCGCCGCAGGCATGCCATTTTTGGCTGAAGTGGGCGGCGAACAAACGCATGTCGCCAGGCTGTATGCGCGCCCCAGGCTCCGGCAGGAATATGTTGCACCGCGCAATGAACTTGAACGAAGGCTGGCCGATCTCTGGCGGAAAACGCTGCACATTGACCAGGTCGGGATCCATGATTCATTTTTTGAATTGGGCGGGGATTCGGTGCTCGGGGCACAGATCCTTTCCCTGGCACACAAATCCTTCGGCGTCCGGATCAACCCGCAAGATGCATTCAAGGCTTTCACGATCGCCAGGCTGGCAGAGATGCTCCAGGAAGAGATTTTGAACCAGATTGAAGAAATGAGTGACGATGAAGTCCAAAGAAGACTTTCAGAAGAAACCTGATACAGGGTACACCAACCTTTCGCCGGCAAAACAGAAATTGCTGGAAAAATGGTTGAAAGGCGATGTGTACAAGGAGACCGCGGGCATCCCCAGACGGCCTACGGAAAGCCAGGTGCCGCTCTCATATGCACAGCAGCGGCAGTTGTTTCCCGAACTCCTCGAACGGGGTACTGCGGTCAATAACCTGTCTGCCTGCCTTGAACTGCAAGGCAAGCTTGACCTGGACGCCCTGCAAAAAAGCGCTGACCAGATCGTGGCCCGGCATGAGACGTTGCGCATGAGCTTTCCCCCCTGCCAGGGGATGCCGGCGCCCGTGATTGCGGATCAGGCAGAAATCGATATCCCGGTCACGGACTTCAGCCATTTGGACGCGGAAGACCGGATGCAAGCTGCCATCGGGAAAGCTGGTGAAGAAGTGCTTCGCCCGGTGGATATCACGCGGGCGCCACTCATCCGGATCAGGCTGTATACCCTCCAGCCTGAAATATCTCTCCTGCTTGTGATCGTTCATCATATCATCGGCGATGGCTGGTCGCTAGGGGTGTTTCTCAGGGAACTGATGCGGTCTTATCAAAATCATGCGCTAGGCCAAAACCTGCCCTTGCCTGAACTGCCAGTCCACTATTCCGATTATGCCTGGTGGCAGGGGCAAGCACAGCGGGAATCAGAGTGGGCGCCTGCACTGGCATACTGGAAGGACAGGCTCTCGGGCGAACTTCCTGTCCTGGATCTGCCCGCCGACTTTCCCAGGAGCAGCCGCCAAACCTATGCTGGGGGGACGCATCGGTTTGTCCTTCCTGCCGACCTGACGGCTTCGCTCATCCAAGTGGGACGGCAGGAGGAAGCCACCCTGTTCATGACCCTGTTGTCCGCTTTTTATATCCTCCTGCATCGGTACAGTGGCCAGGATGAAATCATTGTTGGATCACCCGTGGCCAACCGGAGCTATCCGGAGCTCGAAAGGTTGATCGGTGTCTTCATCAATACGCTGGTATTGAAGGCAACCCTTTCCGGGAACCCGGATTTCCGGTCTTTTCTGAGGCAGGTCAGAAACCTATGCCTCGAAGCGTATGCCCATCAGGACCTGCCATTTGAAAAAATCATCGAGGCGATCCGCCCCAGGCGGATTCCGGGCAGAAGTCCCTTTTTCCAGGTGGTTTTCAATATGCAGAATGCACCCAGGCCAAAACTCGGGATGGCCGGCCTGGATATCCGGTTTGTGGACATCGACCGGGGTGTATCCCAATTCGATATCACGTGCATGTTGACCCCTCATCAAGGTGAATGGCACGGGGTGATCGAATACCAGTCAGATCTGTTTCTGCCTGAAACGATCACACGGATGACCCGGGCATATGTCCGGATCCTCAAGGCGGTGGCTGCGCATCCCGATCTGCCGATTGCGGAGTATCCCGTGATCCCAGAGGAGGACTTTGAACGGATGGTCATTGATTTCAACCGGACTGAAAGGGATTATCCGGCGGAAAAGTGCATCCATGAACTGATTCTTGAACAGGCTCGAAAAACACCGGGGCGGACGGCGGTCAGGTTTGAGGAAAAGGCCATCACATACCATGAACTTTCCGGGAGGATACGCCGCATGGCAGCAGTTCTCAGGGCCAGCGGCATCCGCAGGGGAGATCGTGTCGGGGTATTTATGGAAAGGTCAATGGAGATTCCAGAGGTTTTCCTTGCGATCCTGGAATCCGGGGCTGTTTTTGTTCCGATCCACATTTCTTTTCCAAAGGAGAGGGTCCATTTTATCCTGGGAGATGCAGAAGTGAAGGTCCTGGTCATAAACCGCACATCCGATGCCGCAGATTTGGATATGTTCCACGGCAAGGTCATCAATTATGGTGATCTGCAAGCTGAAACCGGGGATCTGCCAACTGGAGACGTTCTCCATGTTTCTCCCACGGACCCTGCCTATGTCATTTATACATCAGGGTCGACTGGCAGGCCCAAAGGCGTCATCGTCCATCACAGGGCAGCTGTCAATTTCCTTTTCTCGATGAAAGACGCGCCCGGGTTAAACCCGGATGATGTCTTTTTTTCCATTTCATCCATCACCTTCGACCTGATTATCCATGAATTATGCCTACCGCTCATGACAGGTGCAACCCTGGTGATTGCAAACAAGGAGATGAAGCAGAATCCACTTGCCCTTGCCAGGGCCGTGGATGCATACAAACCAACAGTCATGCAGGCCACGCCGGTGGTGTGGAAGCTCCTTCTTGATACGGGATGGCAGGGCGATGGAAAGATCAAGGCACTTTGCGGGGGGGATGTGCTCTCGCGCGTCCTTGCCGACCGGTTGCTGGACCGGGTTGGCGAATTGTGGAACATGTATGGGCCCACGGAGACCACGGTGTGGAGTTCAGTGTGCCAAATAGAACGCGATGGCAAGCCCGTTTCCATCGGAAGGCCCATTGGAAATGCGCAAATGTATGTGCTGGACCAATTCGGGAAGCCGGTTCCGGCGGGGGTTGCAGGGGAGTTGTGTATCGGCGGGAGCGGGGTGTCGCTGGGATACCTGAATCAGCCTGAGCTAACGAGGGAGAAATTTGTGCGGGACCCGTTCAGGGAAACCGACAGCGGGTTGATTTACCGCACGGGTGACCGGGCCAAATTTTTAGCCGATGGATCACTCCGTCTTCTGGGCAGGTCGGACGACCAGGTGAAAATCCAGGCCAACAGGGTCGAGCCGGGCGAAATTGCCAGCATACTTGGGCAGCACCCCTCGCTGAAGCAGGCATTTGTCCTGCCTCATCGGGAGGATGGCGGGGTGTACAAGCTGGTCGCATATGTTGTCCCGCAACCTGGAAGCGAGGCGGACCATAACGCATTGCGCACATACATGCGGGATAAACTCCCGGGCTACATGGTTCCGTCCTTCTTCGTGTCGATGGGCGCTTTCCCTCTTTTACCCAACGGGAAGGTGGATCGCAATGCACTGCCCGTTCCCGGGGCCATCCATGAACGCTCAGGTTATGTTGCTCCGCGGAATCATGTCGAAAAGGTCCTGGAGAGCATATGGCAGGAAGTGCTCGGCGTCGGACAGATCGGGATCCATGACAACTTTTTTGACCTGGGCGGGGCCTCGCTTCAAAGCCTTGAAATTGTCGCAAAGGCAAATATGCATGGGCTGCCGGTTACGGTGGAAGGGCTCTTTGAATTCCAGACCATTGCCGAGTTGGCCGGTCAATTTACAGATGGCACCTAGACGGGATATCCCCAGTATTCGAGGAACGGCTTGAGCTTCTCCGTTGCGATGCGCTTTTCATCGGCCGGGAGTTGGTGCTGCAGCCTCTTGTACTTCCTTTGTTTATCAGCGAAGGCCTGCATCTTTTCTGCACAGTGTGCAAACGGATGCAGGTTGAGTTTCTCATACACATCACGCATGCGTTTCACCGGGTTTTGGATAAACTCAAGGTAGGGGAGTTCGATGAGTTGTCCTTCAGGGACGAGTGCCTTCTGATCAAGGAAAGACTGCATCGTGTCTGCGTAAATATCCAGGATCAGATTATTGATGTCCACCTCCCTGCTCTTGCCCACGACGTAAATGGATTTGACCACTTCCCAGAAACGCTTGTTGGAGGCATATACTTCGTATGGATTCCGGTGGATGAGCACAAATTTGGCATTCGGGAACATGGACAGCAGCGTGCGCATCCTTGCTGTGTTCGGCGGACTTTTCAGGATCAGCTGCTTCCCCCTGTTTGACATCGAGATCTTTTTGACCAGGTACAGGTATTCCTTTTTCCAGCCTTCAACTTCTTCCTCGGGAATCCCCCGGTACAGGACATACTTGCTGAAATATTCATACAGGCGGGTCGGAAAAAAGTACCCCCAGGCAGATCCCCGGCGGCTGGCAGCAGTCGTCATGGATCCATCCTCTTCACCGGGAAAACGGAAGGACAACGGGATGCGGTGTACCGGGTCCTGGACGCGAAAAATTTTGAAGATGAAATCAAAAGCCGGGGACATCCACTTTTCACAACACAGCATCATGTCCGGAAAGATCATCTGGTAGTTGGTGTGGTACCCAAAGCGGTCATCCTGGGTCATGAAGTGATGCAGGTAAGATGTGCCGCTTCGGTAAAAGCCAAGGATGAAGACGGGATCCTGCGCAATCTCGTGCCTCCTGATCTTCGGGTTGTACCTGGCGAGTTCCATCCAGCGCAGGGGCTCGAGGAGTATGGTCTTGAATAGCCAGGGCAGGATGTTTTTTACTTTCCTCACGGAGAAGCCGCCGCTCGTCCGGGCCATTTTCAGGAAGGTGTAGATCGGAAGGGGGAAAAGCTTGTCCATGGATGGTATTCTGTTGACTGGTCCGTGTTCGCCACTGAAAAGGTATTAAAGAAAATGCTGATCTGCAATGTGGGTGGCCGGAAAAGTCCCCATTGCCTGGAAGGCATGTATTTCTTTTCAGATTCTGTTTGGAATCCGTTACATTTAAGTGGGCACACGGACAGGAGTTCCGGGTCCGCGGTGGAGGTACCGTCTCCTGGCAGTGAAGTGCATTAAATCCAGTCATATGAGAGCGATCAGCCGGGATCTTTACCCATTTGAACACCACTATCTCGATATCGGCGGCCATCGGGTGCATTACATTGAAGAAGGAGGGGGTGAACCTGTCATTATGGTCCATGGGAATCCATCCTGGTCGATCTATTTCCGGGAAATAGTCAAAAAGCTGTCCGGCCGGTATCATTGTATTGTGCCTGATCATATCGGGATGGGATTTTCGGATAAACCGGGAGACAGGACCTATGCGTATACCGTGGAGCAACGGGCAAAGGACCTGGAAGCTTTCCTTGAGGCAAAGGGAATTGACCGTGATATCACGCTCATGATGCATGACTGGGGCGGACCGATCGGGATGGGTTTTGCAAGGAGGCACCCCGGGGCGATCAAGCGCATCATCCTGATGAATACTGCTGCTTTCCTGATCCCGAAAGAGAAAGCCTTGCCTTTTGTATTGCGTTTGTCGCGGTCGTGGGTCGGGGCCTTTTTTGTCCGGGCAACCCCGGTATTTTGCCTGGGTACGACCTATTCAGGGCTGACACGCAGGAAAATGGATGCTTCGCTCCGCAGCGCATATATTGCTCCATACAATTCATGGAATAACCGTATCGGGTTGCTTCGCTTTGTCCAGGACATTCCCCTGAAAGATAGTGATCCGGGATATGCCTTTGCGGTGGATTTGCAGGACCACCTCCATCTTTTCCGGGATGTGCCAGTCCTGATCCTTTGGGGGATGCAGGATTTTGTCTTCGACGGGCACTTCCTGGATAAATGGATTGAATACCTTCCAAATGCGGAGGTGCATCGTTTTGAGGACTGCGGACACTACATCCTTGAGGATGCACCGGAAGAAACCGGACAGATCATCGAAAATTTCCTCCAGGCTGAATGAGCGTAAATGTGATATCCGAATTCTACCGCACGGCTGACCGGCAGCCGGGTGCAGTTGCCATGGCGCTTCCGGTCAAATCAGGGAACGTGTTTTCATCTGCGCGAAAGGCGAAGTATGAGCAGATTTCTTTCGGGGAACTAGCCAGCGAGACCAGGCTGATCGCCAGCGGGTTGCGCGCTTTCGGATTTGAACCAGGTGATCGTGTCGTCCTGATGGTGCCGCCCGGAAAGGAGTTTTTTACCCTTGTCTATGCCTGCCTGCACACGGGGATCATCCCGGTGCTCATAGATCCGGCAATCGGTACCCGGAACCTGAAAAAATGCATTCAGGAAACAAAGCCGGTCGGGTTCATCGGCGTGCCAAGGGCACATGCCGCTCGCATCTTCCTCGGCTGGGGAAAGCCAACAGTCCGAAAGCTTGTGACCGTTGGGGCAGGGCTGTTCCGGCAGGGCCATACCCTGGAAGATATCCGGGTCGCAGGTAAGCAGGCCAGGGACTGTGCATTATTCGAAGCTCGGCCGGATGATATGGCCAGCATTGCCTTTACCAGCGGTTCAACCGGAATATCAAAGGGTGTGGTCAATACATTTGGGAACCTCGCAGCACAGGTGGCCATGCTCCGTGACAAATTCCCGATTCTGCCCGGGGATGTTGATCTGCCGACATTTGCCCCCTTTGCCTTGCTGAACCCACTGCTCGGTGTGACAAGTGTGCTCCCGGACATGGATACATCACGGCCGGTAAAGATGGATCCACGTCGGATCATTGAGGCAATCCGTGCATTTGGGGTGACCAGCATGTTCGGTTCACCTGTCGTGCTTGACCGGATCGCCCAATATGCCCAGGAGCATGGAATCCGGCTGCCGACCCTGAAACGGGTTTTTTCGGCAGGGGCACCGGTGCCGGTAAAAGTATTGGAATCGCTATCGGTTTTGCTTTCCCCCGATGCGGAGATCTATACCCCTTACGGGGCCACAGAATGCATGCCCGTCTCTTCAATTGATGCGCGCATGCTTTTACAGGAGCACATCCGGGAAAGAACCGAAAGCGGTGGAGGCATATGCATTGGAAAGCCGTTTGATAGCCTTGAAGTCCGGATCATCCGCATTACAGATGACCCAATTGATAAGTGGCATGAAGGACTGGTGCTGGAAAATCATGCGATTGGCGAAATTGTGGTTCAGGGCCCAAATGTGACGCCTTCATATTATAACCGGGAAGAGGCTACGCAGTATGCGAAGATCAGGGACGGGTCGGTATTCTGGCATCGCATGGGTGACGTCGGGTATTTTGACCAGAAAGGCAACCTGTGGTTTTGCGGGAGGAAATCCCACCGTGTCAGGGTTGGCGACTCCGCGTTATTTTCACTTTCGTGCGAGCCCGTGTTCAACCGGCATCCCCTCGTATACCGGTCTGCATTGGTGGGTGTTTCAGGCAAACCGGTTCTCTGCGTCCAGACTGAACCGGGGGTGACTTCGAGGCAATATGGGCAAATAGAGGCTGAGCTGCTGGAGATCGCCTCAAAAAATGAAGTGACCAGGCTCATCAGGAATATCCTTTTCCATCCTGCATTCCCTGTGGATATCAGGCACAATGCGAAGATCATCAGGGAAGAACTGGCACTGTGGGCATCATCAAAACTTTAGGTAATGGAGCATCTTAAGCGCATAGGAGAAATTGGAATTCAGGGAAAATTGGTTGTTGGATGAGGGTGCTTGTAACAGGAGGGGCTGGTTTCCTTGGGTTCGCCATTGTCAGGCAGCTCGTGGATGCCGGGTTTGAGGTGGTGACCTTTTCAAGGGGAAATTATCCGGAGCTTCAGAAAATGGGCGTTTCCCACGTGCAGGGAGATCTTTGTGATGCGTCTGCGGTTGATCGGGCCGTGTCGGGTTGTGATGCAGTGATCCATACTGCTGCGCATATCAGTTTTGGGTACGACAGGGATACCTTATTTCGCGTAAACGTGGATGGAACGGCACATGTGATCCAGTCCTGCAGGGCACATGGCATCGAATACCTCGTGTACACAAGCTCTCCGATTGTGGTCTACCAGGGGAATTGCGAAGGGAAAGACGAGCGCCTTCCCTACCCGGAAAAATTTGAGGCCAGTTACCCGGAGACAAAGGCCATTGCGGAGCGTATGGTCCTGGATGCAAATGGTCCATCTCTGGCGACCTGCAGCCTGAGGCCCCACCTGATCTGGGGTCCGGGGGATACCCATTTTCTTCCCGTCCTCTTCCGGCTCAGCCAAAAGAACCTGTTGCGGAAAATCGGAACAGGTGAAAATCTCGTGGATACCGTCTATGTGGACAATGCGGCAATTGCACACGTGCAGGCCTTGAAAAAAATGACCAAAGATCCGGAAAGCGTTGGAGGGAAAGTATTTTTTGTTTCCCAGGATGAGCCCATTCCAATGGGCGTCTTTGTGGATCGCTTACTGGAGACAGGGGGATTTCCGCCTGTCGAAAAGCGCATCAGTCCCCGGCTTGCACTTTTTGTCTCGGGCGCACTGAAATGGCTATACGGTTTCCTCGGCATCAAAAAAGCACCTCCGGTTACACCCATGGTTGTCAGGCACATGACAACGGCCCACTGGTTTGATATTTCTGCAGCCAAACAAACTTTTGGCTATCAGCCCGTTATCTCATACGATCAGGGAATGGATGAGCTAAAGAAATGGGTTTCTGCGCACCCGGAACTGCGTCATGGGTAAGTCCTGCGAAATGATCGAATGAGCTGGCCTGGTTTGAACCGGGGAATTGGTGCACATCATCGTCAGGCCTTTGGTCGATAGACTTTCCGGAAAATTCAGCAATTATTATGTATCTTAATTCAGGCTTTGGCCAGGTTTGTAAATCTCACTGATGCCCTGAAAATGAATAGACTCCTCACATTTTTCCAGAGTCGGCCACCTGAAGAGCACAGGCCTGATTATTATATCACCCCGACACGTGACTTTACGCAGTATACGCGGGATTGCGAAGAAAAATACTGGAGCAAGGACACTGCCTTTGACTGGAGCCAGGATATCCGTAAAAACCTGGAGGAAAACCTGGAGAACCTGCCCGCCGGGGAATTGATGCAGTTGTGCAGGATGGTGTTGCCGATGGTCGGTGAGGCCATCAGATCAAACAGCAAACAGATCATAAAACATGGCCTGCCTTGCGAGGAGGATGCGCTGAAAGCAATTGCAGAGTGCCTGCCAGCGGGTGATCCTGCGATTGCCGGTGCCCTCCAGGTACTGGCCCCGCTGAAGCAGATCCATCTCCCATCCGTTCAATTTGAAGACAATCTTGAAATCCTGGGCAGTGAACTCATTGACCTCCGGGAACAACAGCGGCTTGGGCTGTTCATGTCCGGTGCAGAAGTGAGGGCCTGCCTGTCCGATGCCGAAAAATCGATGCAGCAGGACCAGATCATTTCACTTGAACAAAAGATCTTGGAGACCAGGCAGGCATATGACAGGCTCCGGCAGAAGACAAAAGTGGAAGAAGCTCGCGTTCGGGAAGAATCATGCCGCAAATTGAAGGATTTTGAAGCCAGTATTCTTCATCACATGGAAGCAACGGGAGCACTCATCCGGGACATCCTGGCATCCGATGCATTGCCCGGAGACCCAGGTAAAATGAAAATCATCAAGGACCTGATCCTCCACAGGCAATTGCGCGGTCTCAAGGATGTCGCAAATCATGCCCTTGTGGTGGAGCAGAGTGCAATCGCACCGCTGACAATGGGCATTATCCATTACAAGCGTCACCGGGAGATCCAGGAAGCACTGACCACTTTTGTGAACGACGAAGCAAAGCATTCCGCGACTTTTCACAGGTATCTTGTGGAGAAGCTTGAAGCCAGGGAATTTGTTTCTTCGCTGCTGATTGACGGGGCCAACAAATACATGTGGATGGCAAGGTTCTTTCCGGGCCTCGGGATGTTCCTCGCGGTCATTGTCGAAGCGATCGGGGCGGCCACCCTTGAATTTTTCGGTAATGAAAAATATATGCCTGACCGGCTGTTTCAAAGCATCAGCCACACGATCTCCCAGCAGGATGAAAAAAGGCATATGGACCTTTGTGTCGCCATTTACAATGAGTTGTTCAGGAAAGGAACACGGTGGGAGAGGTGGCGGAACAAGATGTCCCTGAACAAGATCATGCAGTCTGTCTATGGCGATAAGACGGAGGACCATCGCCTGATCCAGGCATTTCGCGCATTCGGTGTCGAATCCGAATATCTCTTCCGGCATGTGGTGCAAAGACTGAGTCAGCAACTTACCCGCATCAGTGTCTATATTGAGCCGGATGAAATTATGCAGATGATCAAGGGGAGATAATCATCAAAGTTGATCGGTCATTTTTTTTACTGAAGCCTTCCTATGTCGTATAGACCGAATTGAAGATCACATAATCCGTTGTCATGTCCGTTCCCCAGCCAACTGCACCCGAATTCCCGTTTTTCAGGTCCATCTTGACGAAGATGTGTGACTTGCGGAGCAGCTTTTTCATGTAGTTCCGGTCAAAGTCCAGGGGCGTGCCTTGCTCCAGCACCTTGATCTGTTCGTTTTCGTCGCCCAGGTAGAGGTCCACCTTTGTGTAGTCGAATTTGACCCCGGCATTTCCGGCGGCACAGACGATCCGGCCCCAGTTGGGGTCCCTGCCGAACATGGCGGTCTTGACCAGCGTCGAATCAGAAATGCTCCGGACGAGTTTTTTAGCTGTTTTTGCATCAGCAGCGTTGACCACCTCGTACTGGACAAACTTTGAGGCCCCCTCACCGTCGGACACGATCAGCTTGGCCAGGTGGACCATCATCTCTTCCAGCTTGTCCCTGAAAAGCTGGTAGCCCGGATCGTTCCTGCTTTTCAACTTGTCATTGCCGGCAAGCCCGTTGGCAAGCACGGCAACCATGTCATTTGTTGATGTATCACCATCTACGGTGATCATGTTGAATGAGTTGTCGACAACTTCTTTCACGGTTAGCTGCAGGAGTTTGGGCTGGATAGCTACATCTGTCACTATGAAAGCCAGCATGGTGGCCATATTCGGGAAGATCATCCCGGAGCCCTTGGCGATCCCGGCGATATTGATCTCGTACCCTTCCATCTCGAACTCGAGGAATCCTTCCTTGGGAAAGGTATCCGTGGTCAGGATCGCATTGGCCGCAAAGGATCCTGCACTCGATTTGGAAGAGATCTTGGGGAGGTTTTCCCGCAGGCCTTCCACCACTTCATCAGTAGGGAACGGTTTTCCGATCAACCCCGTGGAGGCGACAAGCACCAGTTTCTCGTCAATACCCAGCATTTCACCCGTGGTCCTTGCCATGGCCTGGGCTCCTTCGTAGCCTGCCTCACCCGTGCAGGCATTTGCATTTCCGGCATTGACGACAATGGCCTGAATCCTGCCGTTTTTCATATGCTTTTTGGAAAGCTTTACAGGCTCGGCCTGCACTTTGTTTTGGGTGAATACGGCACCGGCACTGGCTGGCACTTCCGAATAAATGATGGCGAGGTCGCGCCTCAGGGACTTCACCCCGGAATGGGCGCCCCAGCATTTGATCCCCCGTACATTGGTGATATTCTTGATCATTTTATTTTCCTTGAATTTTCATTTTTGTATCCGGTTCCGTTCGCCCGCATTACGGAAATAATGGAAGTTGCTGCAATCCAGCCTGCTCTTCCCAGCCGAACAGGAGGTTCATGTTCTGTATGGCCTGCCCTGCGGCACCCTTTACAAGGTTGTCGATGGCACTCAGGATGATAATATTGCCTGTGCGCTCATCGTAGGTAGCCATGATATCGCAATAGTTCGTGCCGCGCACATACTTGATGGACGGCGGCGTATCCAGGATTCGGATGAAGGGAGCTTCCGCATAGAATCCTTCAAAGATTTTCCGCAACCGCGTGTCAGATAATCCGTCCACTGCCGGCTTCGCATAGATCGTGGAGAGGATGCCCCGGTCTACCGGCAGGAGGTGGGGCGTGAATTGCACAGTGGCCTCTCTTCCGGCAAG
>JARQTN010000163.1 GCA_029976695.1 Lewinellaceae bacterium | reverse complement strand
CGCAACCTGCAACCCGCAACCTGCAACCCGCAACCCGCAACCCGCAACCTGCAACCTTCAACCCGTTCCCGACGGCTCGTTCCTCGCATCGGGATTTCCGCTGCGCTCCAAAATTCGTAATTCGTAATCCCCCCGTAATCGTAATTCAATTCCTATCTCCTCATTTGAAACTCCTAATTCTATTTTCGATCTCCTCCACCCTCGGGTTCATGATCGAAAACCAGAGCGGCGGAAAAAAAGAGATCAAAATCGACATCGGGTAACCATACGGCAGTTGCGGGCTTTCATCCCAGTGCCGCAGCACCTGGTAGGGACGTGTGCTCTTGTAGTGGTGGTCGGCATGGCGCGTCAGTTCGTATAAAAAGATCCGGCCTGCTTCGTGGTTCGAGTTCCAGGAGTGGAAGGTTTCCACCCGCTCGTATTTGCCGCTGGGCAAAAGTTTCCTTGTCAGGCCGTAGTGCTCGATATAATTGACGCTTTCCAGCAGCAGGAAGCCCACAATGCCGGCGCCAACCAGGCATGCAACCAGGACCCATCCGCCATAGGCCCAGGCAATGGACAGGTAGGTGAGCTGGGCGGCATGCCCCCAGAGCATTCCGTTTCGGAAGCTGAAAAAGGATGCATTCTCTCGTTCAAGTGTTTTGAGTGTCAGCTTCCAGGCATTCCGGTAGGTGCCCGAGATGCAGCGGATCCAGAATGCGTACAGGATCTCGTTTTTCCGGCTGGTCGCAGGATCCCACGGGGTACCCACGTCCTTGTGGTGCCCCAGGTTGTGTTCGATCGTGAAGTGGTTGTAGAATGCCGGGACCAGGAGGATCTTCGCCAACCACTGGTCCAGTGGATGATGCTTGTGGCCCAGTTCGTGCGCCACGTTGATATTCGTGCCGATAATGATGCCCAAACTGCCGGTCATTCCGATGAACTCGAAAAGGGTCAGGGGCCGGTGTGTGACCGTCCAGCTGAAATACGCGATCAGCCCGTAAAGGATAAAAACATTGAGGTACAGGAGGTACAGGAAAAAGCGGTTTGAGGTGTATTTCTGCTCCTTCTCTGCCGGGATATTCGAATCATGCTCAGGTGAGATGAGTTCCATGACCGGGATGATGCCAAAGGCGAAATAGACAGCAGCCGGCGACCACGGCCCGCCCAGCCAGATGCCGATGAAGGCAAAGGCCGGGGTTAGATAAGCCAGCAGGTATTTCATGTCTCGGAGATGCATGTTGCCTTGAATGATTTATCTCATGAGCGATTTCGAATCGAGATGCCCAAATAGCAATATATTTGCGGCCTCATTCAAAGATAAAAAAGGAAGATCATGATGTCCCACGAATTTCACAAACTCGTCGTAGACCGCATCAAACGCGAAACGAACGATACCGTTTCCGTGTATTTCAGGATCCCTGCCGAATTGAAAAAGGAGTTCACCTACAAGGCCGGCCAGTATATCACGATGAAATTTGACATTGAAGGCAACGAGGAGCGGAGGTCCTACTCCCTTTCCACAAGCCCGCTGGAAGAAGAATTCGCAGTCACAGTGAAGAAACAGGGCAACGGGTTCATCTCGAAACATATTTGCGACAATGTGCGTGAAGGCGACGTGATCGAGGTCATGGCCCCGGAGGGCAGGTTCCACCTTGACTTTGACCACGCAGCCAACAGGGATATGTACCTGGTTGGTGCAGGGAGCGGCATCACCCCGCTCATGTCGATCATCCGCACAGCCCTCGAGGAAGAGCCGATGTCCCGGATCCACCTGCTTTATGGCAGCCGCGATGAAAACCAGGTCATCTTCAAGAAGGAACTGGATGAGCTCGTGGAAAAATATGCGGGCCAGGTCACGGTCGACCACATGATCAGCAGCAGGCAGCCACAGAAGAAATCCTTCCTGGGCGGTATTTTCAAGAAGGGTAACCTGAAATGGGAAACAAAGGCAGGCCGTATCGACGAGGATGTCCTCAAGGCATTCCTGAACGAGTATCCTGCAACGGGCAAGGAGGCGCACTATTTTCTCTGCGGCCCGGGTGACCTGATCACATTGGGTGAAAAACACCTGAAAAAGACAGGTGTGGATAAAACCAAGATCCACAAGGAACACTTTATCAGCAAATCCGACCTTCCCGAAGGATCGAGCGTTGAAGCCGTCCATGGCGGGCTGACAGTCCACCTCAACGGGGAGAAGATCCTGCTCCCGATCGGTGACCAGACGATCCTCGATACCCTCCTGGACGCAGATTACGATGCACCATACTCATGCCACAGCGGAGCCTGCGCGACCTGTATGGCGAAGGTTCTGAAAGGTACCGTCAAGATGGATGCGTGTTTTGCCCTTGACGACGATGAGGTCGAAGAAGGATTTATCCTCACCTGCCAGGCGCATCCCACCTCCGTAGATGTGGAGGTGACGTATGATGTTTAGTTTCGGGTTTCGGGTTTCGGGTTTCGGGTTTCGGGTTTCGGGTTACGGGTTTCGGGTTCCGGGTTGCTGAGCGACGTTGACCGCCACCTTAAAGGCGGCCGCCATCTGTAGCGATTTGCGTTTCGTGTTTCGTGTTCCGATTGCCGTCGGTTTGAACCGACGGATAGATTGTAAAAAAATTCGGGTTTTAACCCATTTTCGTTCAAGAGGCATTGGGTTTTGGGCATTGGGCTTTGAAAGTAGTCTGGAGCCTGAATTTTGAGATTTTTTTGGGATTTTAATCTTGGGATGTGATAGCTGTTACCATTTCGGCACGCAAATATCAAATTACCATTCATAAGGAGACTGAACCTTGAGTTCTGCCGGCACGTCCAACTCTTTCCTCAAAAGCTCAAAACTGTCTTTGGACATCGGGCCATGAACTACATCCGTTTGCTTTTCTATGATCCAGAATGCGTTATAATCCCGATTCAAAGCGTCAGTCCTGACCTGGCTCGCAACGATGAACTCATCATTAAAATCGAATCCGCGCAAATGGGATGTGATGCCAAGGATGACAGTCGTATCTTTCTCGCTGATATATTTTTCTTTCGTTAACCAGCTGCTTGTAGATCCATTCGTTCCATAGGAGTACCCATTGCCACAATCGATTCGGTCTCCAAAAATCCAACAGGACATGCATCCTGCCAAAATGAATGCGTATACGAATGCGTAAATGAATCTCTTCATGGTTTATACAAAGAAAACAATATGCACAAACTAAAAATTCCTTCACAGACCAGTATGCTGAAGAATGAAGGTGATATGAAAAGGATCATAACCGATAGCGGCGGTTTTCATACCGCCGTTTTGATTGCAGCAGAAGCCAGCCATTTCTTCCAGCGGCAGCTGAAGCAGCCGGTACACTAAACCGTTCCCGACGAGTCGTGCCTCCTGTCTGGATTTCCGTTCCACTCCGTAATCTGTAATTCCCGTAATTCGTAATTAATTCCTAACTCCTAATTCCTCTCTACCCCTTATAAAAAAGCCACTTCCCGATCTCTTTAAAGCTCGCTTTCTTCCCATACATCAAAATGCCGATACGGTAGATGCGCCCCGACAGCCAAATGAAAAAGACGACCGTGCCGGCAAGCAGGACGAGTGAAAGGAAAACCTGCCATATCGGCGGATCAAAAGCCAGCCGGGCCGGCATGACAATCGGTGAGAAAAGCGGGAAAATACTTGCAAATGCGGCCAGTGATCCATTCGGGTTTTCGAGTACTGGAAAGAGCATGTAAAACGCTACCAGCACGATCATCACGATCGGGAGCATGAGCTGCTGGCCCTCGCCCATGTCCTCGCTGATCGAGCTGCCGATGGCGGCAAACATGGACGAGTAGATCAGGTAGCCACCGAAAAAGAAAAGGACAAACACGGGCAGGATCAGCCCCCAGTTCATGCCGAAGAATTCGCGGATAAACGCGTTCACATTGAAATCGTCAAGATCTTCCGTGGGCACCTGCTGCATGCCCTCTGCCATCTGGGCCATGGACTGCGGGTCGCCCCCCGGCAGGAATAATGTGACAACGGTAAGCAGGACCGGGATGAGCACCAGCCAGATGGCCAGCTGTGTCAGCCCGACAGCCCCGACACCGAAGATCTTTCCCAGCATCAGCTGGAAGGGCCTGACCGTGGAGATCATGATCTCGACGATCCGGTTGACCTTTTCCTCCATCACACTCCGCATGACCATCCCGCCATAAATGAAGATGACCATGTACATCAGGAATCCCATCAATCCGCCGAGGACAGTGCCGATGATGATATTCAGTTTTCCAGCCTTCTTTTCCGTGGGATTGTCGCGGATCTCGCCATTTTCCAGGTCGAAATCTGTGCGCAGCCCTTCCAGCACCTTTTCGTCCAGCGCATACTGGCGGATCTTTGCCTCCCGAAAGGCGCGCGCGATCTTGCCTTCGATCGATTCAAGGGCACTCAGGCTCGGCTTGTCGGGCGAATAGTACATCCCGTTGAAGGTGCGCTGGTCGAGCTCATCGACGGGCGGGATGACCAGCAGCATGTTATACCCGTCTTCCTGGTAGGTGCGCTTCAGGTCTTCGACGTCCTTTTGAGAAAATGTGTAATTGATGCGCCCGTTTTCGGGAGCTGACTGTTCAAAAATGCCGGATTCGTCGCGGACCAGGATCTCGAGTTCGACCTGGCTGCCCATTGCAGTGATGAAGCCCACCACCGCGGAGAATGCGGCAATGGCTACCGGTGTCAGCAGCGTGACCAGGATAAAGGATTTCTTCTTTACGCGGGAAAGGTATTCGCGTTTGAATATGAGCCAGAATTTATGCATGTTCGATGGTTTCTACTTGTTTGATGAAGATCTCGTTGAGCGAGGGGAGGACCTCCCGGAATGATTTGATGGCCAGGTCGTGTTTGATCAGCACCGACAGGAGGTCATTTGCGTTTTTGCCTTCCTCGATCCGGACCCTGAGTGCCTGTTCTCCAAAGCGCTCTGCGTGAAAGTCCCCGTTCAGGATATCAGGCAATTGCCCTTCATATTCCAGGTGGAATACATTTTCCTTGAATTTTTCCTTGATATCGGCAACCCTGCCTTCAAGCACATTCTTTCCCTTGTTGATCAGGACAATGTCCTCGCAGATCTCCTCGACCTGCTCCATCCGGTGTGTGGAGAAGATGATGCTCGTGCCATTTTGGTTGAGTTTCCTGATTTCGGACTTGATCAGGTTGGTATTGATCGGGTCAAGCCCGGTAAAAGGCTCGTCCAGGATGATCAGCTTGGGTTCGTGCACGATCGTGGCGATGAACTGGATCTTCTGCTGCATCCCTTTGGAGAGCTCCTCGATCTTCTTGTCCCACCAGTCGCCGATTTCGAAGCGCCCGAGCAGCCCCTTGATGCGTTTCAGGGCATCCGGTCTCGATAGCCCCTTCAGCTGGGCGAAATAGAGCAGCTGTTCGCCGACTTTCATCTTTTTGTACAGCCCCCTTTCCTCGGGCAGGTACCCGATCTGTTCAGGGTGGTGGCTGCTCAGCGGTTCACCGTCAAAAATGACTTTGCCATCATCCGCTCCCGTGATGGTCGTGATGATCCGGATGAGTGATGTCTTACCGGCACCATTCGGGCCAAGGAGCCCGAAAATGCTGCCTTTTTGAATGTCAAACGTGACATGGTCCACGGCAACCTGGTCCTTGTAGGCCTTCGTGACACCATCGAGTTCAAGTATGGGCATGTATTTTGGTTTATGTACTGAATCGTTATAAGGGGCCGGAAAATTCCGGCGTTCCGATGAAGGTACCCATTTTCTCTACGAAAAGTTGCCTGGTGGTCATCGGACTGTGATCCAAATGTCCTGTTCCGGGCGAAAGCGCACAGAAAAATTTCGTGTCGGATTTATGTAAAGAGGCGGAATACTGCCCTGAATGCATATCTTCATTTATGCAACCGAATGAATGGGCGATCATCCTGAACCCGCTGGCTGGCAGGGGGGCTGCACTCCGGGCATGGCCAGTTCTGGAAACCGCACTTCAGGAGGCCGGGATCCATTTCAGGTATTTTGAAACGGCATATCAGGGACATGCCATCCGGATAGCCCGGCAATGCGTTGACTCGGGCTGCAGGAGGATCCTTGCCGTGGGCGGTGATGGTACCATCCATGAATGTGTCAACGGCCTTTTTCAGCAGGAAGCCATCCCGGCCGACGAGGTGACGATCGGCATTTGTCCTGTCGGGACTGGAAATGACTGGGCTGCCGGACACGGGTGGAGCAGGGATATCCGGAAGATTGTGCAATCGATGAAATCCATGAATACGTGCATCCAGGATGCAGGTGAGTGCCGCTTCGAGAAAAAAGGAATGGAGGTGAAGAGGTTCTTTATCAATGTGGTGGGGCTCGCGTATGATGCGTTCGTGGTCGACTACGTATCACACCGGAGGCCCTGGTTCCTGGGTAAGGTCGTCTATTTGTGGTATGCCGTCAAATGCCTGTGGGCATACAGGGTTGTACCATCAGAGATCCTGCTGGACGGAACACCCGTGAAAGGCAGGTTCATCACAATCCATATCGGGATGGGCAGGTCCGCCGGCGGAGGCATGAAGGTTCTCCCGCATGCCCGGGCAGGAACAGGAAAACTCTTCATCATGGCAGCTGCAGATCTGCCGAAGTGGAAGATCCTGATGAACATGTGGCGGTTTTACTGGGGGGACATCACATCCGTACGTGGCGTGCATGCCCGGTCTGCCGATACCGTGCAGGTGAGGAACCTTGCCGGGGATATCCCGGTCGAGGCTGATGGAGAGTTCCTGGGCAATGTGCCAGTACGGATCAGCATCCTGCGCGGGGTGATCCGGGTACTCGATACTGCGTAAAACTTGTATCTTTCTGGCTGATTGGAACTTTTTTCTGAATTACCGATTGAAATATCGTAGAACCTTAAAAATTACTTGTCAATTATGAAACACAAACTCTTGTTTGCCCTGGCATTCCTGCTTTTGGCCACACTCGCGGTCCATGCCCAGGTTTCCGAGGAAGAACGGCTCATGTCGATGGGCACGCAGAATGCCCTGACCCTGGACTTTGTAGAGATATCCAAAAAGGACCTCATGAACTACTGGAAGGACTACACAAAAGATTACGGGAAACTGTCCAAGGTGAAAAAATCGGATGATTACCTGCTTGAACAGGTCCAGGTCCTGGATATCTCCGGTGCCGATCGCCTCAATATCTATTCACAGGTCAACGACCTTGGGAAAGAAGGGTCGAAACTGATGGTCTGGATCAATGACAATGGGGCCTTCGTGAGTTCGGATGGCACACCGGAAGCCTATTCCGGGTCGGTGAAGTGGCTCAACAGTTTTGCCCATTACATTCGGGTGCGTGAGGTGGAAGATGAACTGGCTCAGGAGCAGAAGCAGCTCGAGGACCTGGAGAAGGAGCTGGCCAAGCTGGAAAAGGACAGGGAGAAATACCTCAAGGATATCGAGAGTTCCAAAAAGACCATTGAAGGCAGGGAGTCGGATACCAAGAAGAACAAAAGCGACCAGCCGAATCTGGAGGCGGATATCAAACGGCAGCAGAAGGTTGTTGAGGAGGCAGAATCAAATTATGCCGAGGTGCGGACCATCCTGCCCAAGGACCAGCTGAAGCCGATCGAAAAGGACCTGAAGAAGGAGCAGAAAACGCTGGCCAAAATGGAGAAGGACCTGGACAAAATGAAGAAAGACGTGGTCAAGTACGACAAGGACATCAAAAAGGCTGAACAGACGATCGATGAGCGGATGTCCGACCTGGACAAGAACAAGGCTGACCAGGAAGCAACAAAGAAACAGATCGAAGCCCAGAAAGAACTCGTCGAGAAAGTGGAGAAAAAGCTGGAAAAAGTGAAAGGGGAGGAGTACTAGGAAAACAGCGCTTCAGAGAAATAACATATAAATTTTTTTAGAATATTTATCCACGGTCAGAAAACGCGGCCAGGCATCGAGATCCCGGCCGCGTTTCCATTTATCGGGATATTTACATATTTAATTAATTTTTAATATGTAGAGCAACCGGGCAGGTTTCCACTGAAACTCAAAAGTTTGGCGGCCAAAAAAACACACATGAGTGTTTGACTTCATATGTAATTTTCGCTTAATTTTAATCCATGAATGTGGCAGGTGGGTTTTGCACATTTTGTCCACATAGACAACGGGTATTTTGCACACCGAAAGCAGGTAATGTCCGGGAAGCACAATTTGGCAGACATGGAATTCATTTTAGATTTGTAATTCCAACCGGTCACTCCCTTCCTCGAAGGCGTACCATTGTAACAGAAAGAACCTAGAACTTGAGCAAATGGCAGATCTGAATAAACCGGCCGTCCCTTTTTCCACCGGTGGCAGGGTGAAAAAAATGCACCGCGAGAATGACCTCTCGAATTTCGTGTTTGGCAAAGTGCAGCCCCAGGCAGTGCCCCTGGAAGAGGTGGTCCTCGGAGCCCTGATGCTGGACAAGGATGCCATGCCGCTTGTCCTGGATACGCTGCGTTCCGAGAGTTTTTACAAGAAAGCCCACCAGGTGATCTACACGGTCATGCTCAGGCTGTTTGAAAAATCACAACCGATTGATATCCTGACCGTGCACGAGGCGTTGAAGAAGGAGGGACAGCTCGAAATGGTGGGCGGTGTGAATTACCTGGTCGATCTCACGAACAAGGTCGCCTCGGCTGCCAACATTGAATACCATGCCCGGATCATCGCACAGAAATTCATCCAGCGCGAACTGATCCGTGTGTCCACTTCCATCATCGAAGACTCATTTGAGGATACCAAAGATGTGTTTGAGCTGCTCGATGATGCGGAAAGCGGGCTTTTCAACATTACCGAGCAAAACCTGAACAGGAGTTATGAACAGGTGGGCTCACTCGCGTTGAGGGTGCAGAAGCAGCTGGAAGAAGTCTCCCAGCGGGAGGAAGGGCTGACCGGTGTGCCGACAGGTTTTTCGGACCTCGACCGCATCACGAACGGCTGGCAGCCTTCCGACCTGATCATCATAGCCGCCCGTCCCGGGATGGGAAAAACAGCATTTACACTGGCACTCACCCGGAATGCAGCGATCGATTTCCAGAAACCCGTGGCGTTTTTCTCCCTGGAGATGTCGAGCCAGCAGCTGGCCCAGCGCCTCCTTTCCATGGAGTCCGAGATCTCGGGGACCAAACTGCGCAATGCCCAGTTGGAGGATTACGAATGGCAGCAGCTCAATACCGCGATCGACAAGCTGGCCGATGTGCCGATCTTCATCGATGATACCCCGGCCATCAATATTTTCGAATTGCGTGCAAAATGCAGGCGCCTGAAGATGCAGCAGAATATCCAGCTTGTGATCATCGATTACCTGCAGCTGATGTCGGGCGGCCCGGACAACAAAAAGGGAAACCGCGAACAGGAGATCAGCTCCATTTCCCGTGCACTGAAAAGCATGGCAAAGGAATTGAACGTCCCGGTGATCGCCCTCTCGCAGCTCAGCCGGGCCGTGGAGACAAGGGGTGGGATCAAACGCCCCCAGCTCTCTGACCTCCGGGAATCAGGGGCCATCGAGCAGGATGCCGATATCGTAACTTTTATTTACAGGCCGGACTATTACGACCTGGGTGAGGATCCGACCATCCCGAAAGGACTCGCCGAGATCATCATTGCCAAGCACCGGAACGGCGCACTGGATACCGTCAACCTCAGGTTTATCTCCAGGCTGGCGAAATTCGAGGACATGTCCACCCTGGACTTCGGTGACCTCGAGACCCCGCCAGAAAGCGTGGATCCATACAACAACATCATTACCAGGCCATCGAAATTCAATGAAGAGGATGACAACATCCCGTTCTGATGCATGAGCAAGGAGCCTGACCACAAACCTGAAAACCCGGATGGGGAGCCCGTCGATGAAGACATGCGGCTCAACCGTTTTGTCTCCCATGCCGGCGTCGCCAGCAGGCGGAAGGCATCTGCCCTGATCAAGGCAGGCAAGGTCAGGGTAAATGGGAAAGTCGTGCTCAACCCGGGCTACAGGGTCACTGAACAGGACGAAGTCACCTACCTGGGGAAAAAGCTCAGACTCGAAACAAAATTTGTATACTTCCTGCTGAACAAACCCAGGGATGTCATTACGACCGTAACCGATGACCGCTCGCGCAAAACGGTCATGGACCTGTTGCCCAAAGGCCTCCCGGTGCGCGTGTTCCCCGTCGGCAGGCTTGACAGGAACACAACAGGACTCCTGCTTCTGACGAATGACGGGGACCTGGCCAACCGGCTCATGCATCCCCGGCACCAGGTCAGCAAGGTATACGAGGCCGTGCTGGACAAGCCGCTGGAAAAACAGCACCTGGAGGAAATCCGTGCCGGGATCAAGCTGGAAGACGGCCCGGTTCATGTGGATGCCATCAATTATGTCTACAAGAGGCCAGAAAATGAAGTCGCCCTGGAGATCCACCTGGGCAGGAACCGGATCGTACGCAGGATCTTCGAACATTTCGGGTACGAGGTCATCAGGCTCGACAGGACCCGCTTTGGAACCCTGACGAAAAAAGACCTACCGCGCGGGAGAGTCAGAAACCTGACGGAAAAAGAAGTGATCAACCTGAAGTACCTGTAAATCACGTTTCCTGCCGGGCAACTTTCGTCACTGCCAAATGTTACCTTCGTCTGATGGACAAGGAAAAATTTATCCTCTATATCCTGGCCTCCGTAAACTTCACCCATATCATGGATGTGATGATCATGATGCCCCTTGGGGATATCTTTATGGCCAGTTTCGGCATCAGTCCCCAGCAATTCAGCCTGCTTGTCTCTGCATATGCCATTGCTGCTTTCTGCTCCAGTATGATCGCCGTTTCCTACCTGGATATGTTTGACAGGAAGAAAGCCCTGCTGCTGATGTATGGCGGGATGGTCCTCGGCACGATCCTGTGTGCCACTTCGACTTCCTATGCCATGCTGCTTTCACTGCGCTTTCTGACAGGTTTCTTCGGCGGTGTGATCGGCGCCCTTGCCCTGTCGGTCGTGAGTGATGTGTTCACCTTTGAGCGGCGCGGAAAAGCAATGGGTACATTGATGGCAGGCTTTTCAGCAGCAGCTGCGCTGGGTGTCCCGGTTGGTTTATACCTTGCCGACCTGTGGAACTGGCGCATCCCGTTCTTCCTGATCGGCGGTATGGGCAGCATCCTCTGGCTGCTCATCCTATTACGTTTTCCCGTGATGACGGAACACTTCGCGGAACTGAATAAAAACAGGTCGCTCTTCCGGATCCTGCGGGCAATCTTCGGAAACCGAAACCAGCTGAATGCCCTCGTACTGGGTATCGTGCTCGTATTGGGACATTTTATCATCATCCCTTTCATTGCACCATACATGACGCGGAATGTCGGGTTCACACAACGCGAGATCAGCTATATCTATTTGATAGGCGGGATGCTGACCGTTTTTTCATCGCCCTATTTCGGCCTCCTGACAGACAGGCATGGTGTACAGCGTGTGTTCCGCTTCCTGATCGTCCTGTCCTTCATCCCCGTCATTGCCATTACGCATATGCCGGAAGTGGCGATCCCGGTAGCCCTGGTTGCCACTTCGGCTTTCTTTGTCCTGGGCAGCGGCAGGATGATCCCGCCCCAAACGCTGATCACAGCCGCAGTAGGCAAGGAGAACCGGGGCAGCTTCATGGCTGTGAAATCAGCCCTCCAGCAATTGGGGGTCGCACTTGCATCTGCAGGAAGCGGAATGATCGTCTTCATGGACGATGCGACCCAAACCCTCAGGAACTACAACCTCGTCGGGTATATTTCCATTGCCATTTGCCTCGTTGCGATTTACCTGGCTACGAAGATCCGCGTGGTTGAAGGGAACTGAGCCGTTTCTGCAGGATCAGTTCAGGGAATAGTCCGGCACGATCTGCAGCATGTTGTGAAACATCATTTCCGTGTAAATGTAACTCATATACGGCGTCATCGGCAGGGCATTGACCAGTTCGATGAGCTCCTGTTCCGTGTCTACGGTAAAGACCGCCCAAAGCCGCGAACGGTCAAGGGCAAGCGAGTACGTGCTGATTTTCTTGTTCAGCATGTATTCATTGATCATCATGCGCTGCCGCGGGATCAGGGACATCATCTCCGCCGTCAGCACCGGGATCTCGAACTCTACCATGAAAACGCGCTCTTCCATATCCAGTCTATCTTCTGGCACTCAATAAAAATTCCAGCCGCATATCGATCGACCGTTGCGGAACCAGCCGGAAATCAAGTCTCAGCTCAATGCCAAAAAACTGGTTCTCCACGATTTCCTTCACATTTGACAGTCCCGGGAATGGCCGCAGGACCGTTTTCTTTTGAAAAGGAACAGGGTCAAAATAAAAAATTTCCCGGTTAAATTGGGGATCATCAATCCTGAATATGCGAATTGAGATACGTTCGATAAATTCCAGGTTTTCGTCCCTGAAGACTGAGCCGAGTTCAGCGGATTTCGGTTCAACGGAGATGATGTCTTCCGGCTCCAGGTTAAAATCCTCCAGCCTGGCAGGGAATGCGGAAATGTAGGGGCTGAGCACGTAAAAATGCGTGTCAAATGTATTGAGGCCCGCATCGATCGTAAAATCCATAATAGCGGGCACCTCGAACACTTCGGTACGCTGGTCCTTCTGGCAGCCGGACAGGAGCGAGGCCAGGATCATGATCAATGAGAATAGCCGGATTGTCATTATATTCATGTATTGAAGAAACGCGCTTTATGCGGAATTTCATATTATTGGAAACCGGAATCATCTTTCGGAAATCCTGTAATTTCCTTTTTGTAAAGATATAGATAACACAGTACTCTATGGGTGAGCAAAAAGTAACCATCCTGTCAGATGAAAAACAAAGGCAGCAATTTGTCAAGTCCTTGTTGGCCGATGTCGAAGCCCTTCAATACATGCTGGACCACGACTGGTTTGAATCCGATGTGACACGCATCGGCGCAGAGCAGGAGATGGTGCTCGTCGATCACAAGACCTTCAAGCCGGCCACGATCGCCATGGATGCGCTTGAACTGATGAAGGATTATCCCTGGGTAGAGACGGAACTGGCCAAATTCAATCTTGAGATCAACCTGACACCGCACCTCTTTGAAGGGAATTGCCTGCGCAAACTGGAAGACGAGACACTTGAAAAAATTGGCACGATCGAAGAATATGTGCAAAAACTGGGCGCCCATGTGATCCTGACCGGGATCCTGCCCACCATGCGGCGATTCGACCTGTCCATGGAAAACCTCACCCCGAAAAAGCGGTATTATGCCCTGATGGAAGCGATCAACAACCAGCTGATCGGTTCATCGTACGAGTTGCAGATCGAAGGCATTGACGAACTGAAGCTCAAACATGATTCGCCCCTGCTCGAAGCGGTCAATACGAGCTTCCAGGTGCACCTCCAGGTCGCCCCGAAGGATTTCGTCAAGATGTATAACCTGTCGCAGGTCCTCGTCGCACCGGTCATGGCTATGGGGGCCAATTCGCCGATCGTTTTTGGCCGCAGGCTCTGGCATGAATCGCGGATCGCGATGTTTCAGCAGGCACTGGATACCCGTGCCTCCCACAAGCACATGCGCCAGCGCAGCCCGCGCGTGAATTTCGGACAGGACTGGCTGCATGATTCCATCCTTGAGATCTACAAGGAGGATATCGCCAGGTTCCGGGTGCTCCTCAGTGCCGACATCGAGGAAGATGCCCAAATGCTGATCCGGGAAAAGAAAGTGCCCAAACTCAGGTCCCTGCAAGTGCACAATTCCACGGTCTACCGCTGGAACCGCCCCTGTTATGGCATTTCGGAAAGCGGCAAGCCGCACTTGCGCATCGAAAACAGAGTCATTCCTTCGGGGCCGACCGTGCTGGATGAAATGGCCAATGCCGCCTTCTGGCTTGGCTCCATGGTGGGGCTCGCAAGCGAGGTCGAGGATATCAGGAAGTACCTCTCCTTTGACGATGTGCGCGACAATTTTTTGAAGGCGGCACAGTTTGGCATCGATTCAAAATTCAACTGGTTCGATGACAGGAAAGTGTCTGCCGTCGAACTCGTACGGGATAAATTATTGCCGATTGCACGCAAAGGCCTGGAACTGCAAAAAGTTGACCAGCAAGATATCGACCGGTATCTTGAAGTCATCGCACAACGTGCCGAGCGGCATACCAATGGGGCACGCTGGGCATTGAGGACTTATTCCAAACTGAAAAAACAAACCACGAAGGATGAGGCGCTTTCCGTACTGACATGTGCGACGATAGAGAAACAGTCAAATAACGAACCCGTACATACATGGACAGAGCCCGAACTCCTGGACCTGAAGGACTACAGGCCAGGTTCCCTGAAAGTGAGCGAGTTCATGTCTACGGACCTGATCACCGTGCAGAAGGACGACCTGATCCAGTTGGTTGCAGAGATGATGGACTGGCGGAAGATCAGGTACACACCGGTAGAAGATATAAAGGGCAAACTTGTCGGTCTGGTCACATCCCGAAAGCTGTTGCGGCACTTTTTAAAGAAGGAAATGGCACCGGACGATGCTGCCGAGGTCGTCTCGGAAATCATGATCGAAAACCCGATCACAGCCAGCCCGGATATCACGATCAAGGAGGCCATGGAAATCATGCGTGCCAAGCGGATCGGATGCCTGCCGGTGGTGGAGGATGGTGAACTTATCGGGATCATCACGGAAATGGATTTCCTCAGGATCAGCGGCAGGCTGATCGAGAGGATGATCAGCGATTGATCCGTCAACCACTTCCTGCTTCATTTGTTGTCATATTATAATGCTATTTTTGGGGTCTCGTAAAGCGCCCTTGAAGCATATTCACAACCATCAAAATCTGAGTAGACCTATGGCATTTGATATAGATATGATCCGGAATTATTACGCCAGTCTTTCGGATCGCCTCCAGAAAGTAAGGAAAAAGATCGATCACCCGCTGACGCTTGCAGAAAAGATCCTGTACACCCATCTGCATGATGCATCGCCGCTGCAACCCTATGAGCGGGGAAATGACTATGTGTATTTTGCTCCTGACAGAGTAGCCATGCAGGATGCGACGGCACAGATGGCCCTGCTCCAGTTTATGACAGCAGGAAAGGACAAGGTGGATGTGCCCACCACAGTCCATTGCGACCACCTGATCCAGGCTGAAGTCGGCGCTGCCGCAGACCTCGAAAAAGCAATAGAGGTCAATGATGAAGTATATGATTTCCTGGAATCTGTTTCAAATAAATACGGCATCGGTTTCTGGAAGCCCGGTGCCGGGATCATCCACCAGATCGTCCTCGAGAATTATGCATTCCCCGGCGGAATGATGATCGGGACGGATTCGCATACGCCAAATGCAGGCGGTCTGGGCATGGTCGCGATCGGTGTGGGCGGAGCGGATGCCGTGGACGTCATGGCCGGTATGCCGTGGGAACTGAAAATGCCAAAACTGATCGGCGTCAAGCTGACCGGTAAACTGAGTGGCTGGACCTCACCAAAGGATGTCATTCTCAAGGTTGCCGGTATCCTGACCGTCAAAGGTGGTACCGGTGCGATCGTGGAGTATTTCGGGGAAGGTGCAAAATCGCTTTCCTGCACGGGGAAAGGAACCATCTGCAACATGGGCGCGGAAATCGGCGCGACGACATCCACATTCGGTTATGACGAATCGATGAGCCGTTACCTCCGGGCGACCGACCGGGCGGATGTAGCAGAACTTGCCGACGGGGTGGCCGCACACCTGACAGGCGATCCGGAAGTCTATGACAACCCGGAAAAATATTTCGACCAGGTGATCGAGATCGACCTTTCCACACTCGAGCCGCACATCAACGGGCCATACACACCCGACCTGGCCTGGCCCATTTCAAAATTTGCGGCAGCCGTGAAAGAGAACGGCTATCCGCAGAAACTCGAAGTCGGGCTCATCGGTTCGTGCACTAACTCTTCATACGAAGACCTGACGAGGGCTGCTTCGCTGGCACGGCAGGCGCGGGAGAAAAACCTGAAAGTCAAATCGGAATACACCATCACACCCGGCTCGGAGCAGATCCGCTTTACGGTGGAGCGTGACGGGATCCTCGACGAATTTGAAGCGATCGGCGGGATTGTCCTGGCGAATGCCTGCGGCCCCTGCATCGGGCAATGGGCGAGGCATATGGATGACCCGACGCGCAAGAATTCGATCATCACTTCATTCAACCGGAACTTCGCCAAGCGGAATGACGGAAATGCAGCGACGCACTCGTTTGTCGCGTCGCCTGAAATCGTAACCGCAATGGCCCTGGCAGGTGACATGACATTCAACCCGTTGACGGACAAACTGGAGAACGAAGCCGGTGAAATGGTGCTCCTTGATCCGCCTTCCGGGATCGAACTCCCGGAAAACGGGTTTGACGTAGAAGATGCCGGGTTTCAGCCGCCGCTGGAGGATACCTCCGGGATCGAGGTGATCGTAAACCCGGATTCAGACAGGATCCAGCTGCTGACACCCTTTAAACCGATCACAAATGAGCGGCTGAAGGGGATGCGCCTGCTGATCAAGACGAAAGGGAAGTGTACGACGGACCATATCTCCATGGCCGGCCCATGGCTGAAGTACCGCGGACATCTCGAGAATATCAGCAACAACTGCTACATCGGGGCGATCAATTATTATAATGACGAAGCGAATAAAGTCCTCAATATGGTCAATGGTGAATACATGGCCGTGCCGGATTCGGCGAGGCTTTACCAGGCAAACAATATCGGTACCGTCGTGTTTGGCGAGGAGAATTTTGGGGAAGGGTCATCACGGGAACATGCGGCAATGGAACCCCGGTTTCTGGGTGTCAACGCCGTCATCGTGAAATCCTTTGCCCGGATCCACCAGACGAACCTGAAGAAGCAGGGCATGCTCGCATTGACTTTTGTCAACCCGGATGATTACGAGAAAGTCCGCCAGGATGATGTGATCGATAT
>JARQTN010000162.1 GCA_029976695.1 Lewinellaceae bacterium | reverse complement strand
TCAGCATTCCACCTTGGAGGTGTCTGCCATCGCCTTGTCCCCTGCAGATGTCGGCTGCTGACGATGCATTGGCATATCAGCATTCCATCCTGGAGGTGGCTGCCATCGCCTCACACGATCACCGCAAAATAACCACTATTTTTGCACGCTCAATCACATGATATGGAAAACACATTCTTGAAAGAATTCGAAATCCGGTGGTCGGATGTGGATGCAAACAGGCACCTGGGCAATTTTGCATATATCAACATGATGAGCCATACCCGGATGAGCCTGATGGACCGGATCGGGTTCGGGCACCATGCGATGAAACAGAATGGGATCGGGCCGATCCTGTTCAGGGAAGAGATCCATTATTTCAAGGAAGTTCTCCCCGGTACTCCAATTCGCGTAAGCGCGGCATTGAAGCGGGTTTCCGAAGATTTCAAGTTCTTTTCGTTTGAACACCGCTTTTATACCAATAACGGGGAAAATGTGGCGTATGGGGAGATCACAGGCAGCTGGATGAGTTTGTCCGGGAGGAAACTGGCAACTCCGCCCGGCAAACTGATCGAAGCTTTTGGGGAAATTCCGAAATCAAGTGATTTCCGCCATTTTGCACCAGGGGAGGTCAGGTTGCCAGATGTGTACCCTGTCCATCTCCAGCAATAAATAAAAGGGCTCCGGAACACCCGGAGCCCTCAATGATGACCAAAAGTCTATGGGATCTTAAACCGTCTTTATTGCCTGTGCAACTCTTTCCTGATCGTTTTGGCAGGCGTCACAAGGGCAACCGTATAATCTCCGGCCTCCAGTTTTGAGATATCAAATGAGATATCAATTTTTGGATTCCGCTTTTTCATGTTGTAGCTGAAGATCTCGTCCCCTTCATGATTGAAAAGGACCATTTCATTTGCCTGCACCGTACCGGTCTCGGAAGTCACCACCTTGATGGATTCATCCGTCACCTCAAGGGTCGGAAATACATACCAGTTGATTTCCTCATCAGAAACGAAAATCTGCTTGCCGGTGAGTTCCACAGGTTGGTCATACACCCACTCATCAGTCGTAATCTTGACAAGGTATTTTCCTGATTCCAGGTTTGAAAGGTTGATCCGCTTCGCGTATCCATTCCTTGTCCAGTACCGGTCAGTGAACAGCGCACGGCCATTTTCGTCCGAAAATTCGATATCGCATGGTTCAGTGATATTCTCTATGCGCAATTCGATTGATCTCTCATTGTCCGTGGGTTGAATGATCACCCTGCCATACCTGTTATCAAATGGCTGACCGAAAAATTGAGTCACAACCATCAGCATTGCAAAGCTTGACATCATTACTTTTTTCATAGCTAAATTCATTTGCGTGATTAAATAATCATTTGTCGAGACAAAGATATCGGCGGTTTTTGCCGGGAATCTACGTCAATCTTATTGAGTTGTGATGCGATTTTAACATCAGGCAACTAAATTGCATATATCGATGTTAATATTGCATTGATATTAAATTTCATATTTATATGAAAGTCAGTATTGAGCATATCGATCCCGGGTTTGGAAGCTCCTTTTCCATCAAAAAGTTTGAGAACCAGTTTCTCTTCAAGGACCCTGTGTGGCACTGTCACCCCGAGTATGAAATCGTGTATATCTCAAACGGGAAAGGGAAGCGGCAAATCGACAATCACATTTCTTACTACGATGACGGAGACCTGATCTTCCTTGGTCCCAACCTGCCGCATTTCGGTTTTACGGCGGAAAGGCAGGACGGGTATATCGAGATCGTGGTCCAGTTCAAAAAAGAATTCCTCGGTCCTGATTTTTTCAAGGCACCCGAAATGCATGCGATCAATAAGCTCTTTCAGCGAGCTGAGTCTGGTTTGTCCTTTTCAGGGGATACGAGGCACAGGATCGGGCACAAGCTGATCAAGATGTTGAAGCTACAGCAATTCGACAGGGTGCTGGCTTTCCTCGAGGTCCTGAACGAACTCTCAAAATCGGAAGAATATGAGGCGTTGCACGCCAATGCATTCACTTTCACGCTTGCTGCCGAGGATGAGGCAAGGATGGACAAGATCTATAAATATGTCCAGGAGAACTTTGGTGAGGAGGTCAGCCTGCAGGATATTTCAAGCGAGGTAAATATGTCCGTACCTGCTTTCTGCCGGTATTTCAAGAAAGTGACAAACCAGACATTCATCAATTTTGTCAACAGTTTCAGGATAGCCTATGCGACAAAGCTCATCAGGGAAAAGAATATGCTCATTTCTGAAATTGCCCATGAAGCCGGGTTCAATAATATTTCGCATTTCAACAAGCAGTTCCTCAAGGTGACGGGACTTTCACCGAGTGCCTACAAGGAATCCTACAAACCTGTGATCCATCTGGAGCGGAAGAAATAATCTGTAGTAATTTGAAAGATCAGGCCTTGCCCGGGCTCAGCTTTGTGTTGAGCGGCTTCATTTCTGTTCTTCCGAGCATGACATCCAGCAATTTTTTTGACCGGACCCAGACGGAATCCTTCTTGTAAGGGATCCCGTATTTTGCACAGAGCTTCTCGACTTTTGGCTGGAGCTCACGGTATTTGTTCATTGGCAAGTCAGGCCAGAGATGATGTTCGATCTGGTAATTGTTGTACCCGTGCATGATGTCCACAACCTCATTTCCACATGAGTAATTGACCGAACCGACGACTTGCCGAAAGTAAAATTCGGCCTTTGTTTCCACCCGGTCATCGAAATAGGGGACATCGTCACCTGCATGATTTGTGACGACAATCAGGAAAGTGTGGATGTTCGTAAATAATTCGGCAAGGATCATGTTCCAGAAGACCATCCACATCGCGTGGGTGCCCAGCGGGAAGAACAGGAGCGGGATGATCACGAAATTGAATAATCCATATGGGAGAAGGCACTTCACCCAGTATTTGGCACCGAATTTTGAGAATGGTGAATAGATCCGTGAGCCCGGGAAGCTCTTTTTGTACTCCTCTTCATACCGCATCGCCTCGTCCACTGCCTCGTTTGATTTCTTTTTCAACTCGTGATAAAAGAGCGTATTGGGGGCATAATAGACATACCGCCAGGTGGACATGAGGATAAATGCATAGATGTATTTCAGGAATTTGGGCATTTTTGACTCCCGGATCGTGGAGACATTCTTTTGTGGAAAATCAGGATCTCCGACCTCGCCAGTGTAGTAATGATGGAGGAAGTTATGCTCAAATTCCCATGCACCGGGTACCATCCAGTCAAACCAGTCGATGAACCTCCGCCATCCTTTGGCAAATACCTTGCTTGTGTACATTTTCGGGATCCCTTCGATCCTGTCATATGCCCGGTGCAGGATAAAATGTCCCATCATGGTCCACCTGCAGGACTTGACCATCCCGAGAAGGAAAATGGAGACCGGGTTGATGGCAATCCAGCTTGTGGCAAGCCCGATCACGTACATGATCCTGAACAGCCAGTCCATGGCAATGACATGCCGGACTTCCTTTTTGCCTACAGTGGCTTTCGCATCCTTTCCCAGCCTTTTGATTTCTTCGGCGAAACCGTTGATGTCAATTTTTTGAATATCTACGAGTGCTGCTCCCATGTCGGAAATTTACCGGTTTTCATTTTATTATGTGATTCAAGGATGGTTGACGAATTGCGATAATCGTCATAGGGGATTTTTGGCGGCATCCCGCGCAATTTGTAGGAAAGCCACCGGGCCTTCCTGGCGATCTCTGCCTTGACCCTGAAATAGTTGAGCGAATGCGGATCATAGATCGATTTTGCCGGAAAAATGGCAAGTGAAGGCGGGAGGTTTGCGAGTGAAAAGGCAATCATGTTACTTTCATCCCATGACAGGGGCTCGGTAATCTCGAATTCAGCGACCTGAAGCCAGGGGAATTCCTCCTCCGGCCAGTCGATCATGTTATTGCTCACGAGAAACCAGTCGTCATCGGGGTTGACTGGGCGGACCTGCGCCTGCAGCCGATACTTGATGGTCTCCCCGCGTTTTAGCCTGTCGTAGTATTCATCTTTCAGGTAATTCCTGGAGCGGGTTTCCCCGGGGAGGATCCGCTGGTTTTCCGGTTCGATTAGGTCATCGCCGAATACCTGGCCTGTTTCCGGGATATCGTCAAACGGCACAACGCGGTACTTGACCAGGTGCTTTTTGCCGTCTGTACTGATCCATTGTGTCGGGGTTTTGCTGTAATAGACCTGGTCGGCATAGGACTCAAGGTGCCGCCGCAATGTGCCGATCGCGCCCGATCTTCCATCGGGATAGTACCTGTACCAGTACTGGTATTCGACCCCATACCTCTGCTTGCGCATGGCAGCCAGGCGCATGAAGGATGCTGCATTCCAGAACAGGCTGTGCTTGCCGGTGTTCAGGTTCATGTCAAACGGACTTTCAAGCGTGTTGTCGGAAAGCTTGATCGAAATGCTGCGCAGCGCGGCCATCGCGTCATCATAGAAAGTAGCTGCGGCATGGCGGATCCTGATGGGGAATTCCCTGCCCTCGACAAAGAAGTCATTGGGAGGAAGTTTTGGATCCGGCTTTACATACAGTCGTCCTTTCGCACCGATCCCGTTGTTATGCGACATGCGTTCCTTCCGCTTAAGCCCCATGATCGTGGCAATGATCAGGGCAAATAGTCGCGCAAACAGGAAAAGGACCGCCCTGTCCATCCACCGCCCGAAAGGGCCTTTTTTTACCTTGATGTGTTTTGTCTCCATGGTATCCGGGGTTTAAATATTTGTCCTAGATTGAAGATCGTAAATGTCAAAGTTGCAGGCTTCAAATGTTGCC
The DNA here is from genome assembly GCA_029976695.1 of Lewinellaceae bacterium. GTDB lineage: Bacteria > Bacteroidota > Bacteroidia > Chitinophagales > Saprospiraceae > JARQTN01. The sequence continues at coordinate 12,288 of JARQTN010000162.1, read as the reverse complement.
TCGTTCTCTTTAAGTAACTCGATCAGGCGCGGATGTATGTCATGATCCTCATTGGCCATAATGAAACCGTATCCGGTGCGGGATAACATGTTGGCAAACCACATGCTCCGGATGCATACTTCCTTGTCGGGGGCAATGCTTTCATCATCTTCCGGGCCAAGCGCACCGTCAGGTCCTGTCCCGTACCGCAGCCCCAGGGTGCTGTATTTCAGTTCGCCGATGTCGTCGTATTGCTGGTAGTTGGACCAGAAATGACCCAGTGATGCCTGGAAGATGAGATAGACGGTGACCTGTTTCAGGTTTTCCCAGTCATCGCTATCCGGGTTGAAATCCGGCGAGGAGGTGATCGGCGAAACAGCCCTGATGAGACCATCGTGCTTTTCCCGTTCAAGGGAAAGGTCCATCCTTCCGGATTTTGTATACCAGTCGCCCAGGTTGGCACCTTCGGCCTGTTGGTGTTTTCCCAGGTAGCTGCACAGGAAAACGGGGACGCTGTGTGCGACCAGGTCCTGTGAGAAAGCATGGATTTCGCGCCAGTATTGCTTGATCCCAATTTCGTATTCCGTCATGAATTCCGAGACAAATTGCTCAAGGATGTCCCAGAAGAGGTTTGAAACGATGGCATAGGCATGTTTGTCGGAGATCGGCTCAAGCGGGCGGAAGTTTTTCCAATCGTGAGTACCCAGTGTGTCCACACACCGGTCGATCAATCCCTTTCCGGTCAGGGCACTTGCCTGGGTAATAAAGCCGTCAGGATTGACTAAAATCTTATCAGCCATATGGTTTACGAGCGTGATCCCCCTGAGATGGGGGTGATACAGGGACCCGATCGGATTTCGCTGGATATTCCGGTGGATGGCAATGGCATATTGCTCTACATTTACATGCGTGCCAACGTAGTGTTTGTCGACCTGTGCGGAGAGGGCAGCCTGAACCCGGGCGATGCGTTTTGCAGCCTCCCATTTTTCGCCGTCTTCAGGTGTCATCGTTCGCCTCGTTCCCGCAGCTTCGCCTTTTTTGAGGGCCCCCTTGATGAGGATCTCCGATGGCATGAGGTATCCTTCCTCATTCATCCTGAACTTGCATGTGACATCCGGGAAGATATAGGTATCATCCTCATGATCGTACGAACTCCAGTGATAGTGCACCCAGTACAGGTTTGGGTCCTCAGGCCATTTGTCAAAGATGTTGGCATAGACACCATTCATCATGCGCATGCCAAAATAGGCGTCGCTCCTGCTCAGCTTGCCGGGTGAGTGTCCCTGGCCGATGCCGGAATGATCCTTCGCAAACATGGACCTGAGTTCCTCTGGCGTCTTTGCCGGCGGATTTTCAAACAGTTTGAATTTGTCGATGAGTTCTTCCCTCTGGCCCTGGGGAAGGTGCTGCAGGCGGTCCATCCCCTGGCTCAGGTTGACGGGAAAATAGGATTGGATGTCATCTATGGTCAGTTTGGATTGGTTGCCATTCAAGCCATTGCGCGAAGATTCGCGGTGAAGCCTGGATTTCAGTTTCAGCGTGGCCAGTTCAACCGGGATGAATTGCTTGCTGATCGTATCCATCCTGGCCTGGCTCCATTTCTGGGGCGGTGTTTTATCGACATCTGTGATCTGGACCCGGGGCAGCGGGAGATCTGTCCGGTATTCCCAGAAATGCAGCTGCACAAGGCCGACATTGTATTTCAATCCGACAAGGGCGGCTTTGGGGATCTTGATGCTTTCGAACAACTCGTATTCCGGTGTGAAATTTTTCCTGTCCTGCCACCGGATCCCCTCAAAATGGAGGATTTCCAGGATCAAGCCGCCCCGAAGCCCAAGGCCTGTGACTGCATCAAGGTCATATGGAACCTCGAATTCCCCATCCTCACTGGTCAGTGATTCGCCCAGTTTTCGCCATCCACCGAAACGGGTGCGGCCCCACAGTTCGACAAGGAGATTGAATATCGGCTTGTCCGCATCCTCCCGCTCGCTAAATGTGATCTTTCCGACTACGGCACCGTGTTTTTGCACGCCGTATATGACCTGGTTGTTTTTCGGATGGATACGCCGGAAAAAACCGCGGACCGCATCCCTGGCCTTTTGCCAGAGCCTGTACAGTTCTTCGCCTAAAATCGAAAGGGGATTGCGCACCATCTTGCTTCCATTTGGATGCAGGTGATGAAGCCGTTTCAGCCTTGGATTAAAAAGTTTCTTTTTCCCTGTTGTATTATATGGGGGTTTTGTTTCTGCATGGACCTCAGGATAAAGCCCTGCGATTTTCTTCTGGATGTTGATCAATGGTTTTTCGTTTAAGCGGGTTGGTTGATTTCTTCAAGCACGTAGTACATATCGATTTTTCCCTTGTTTTTGGCTTCGATCTTGCCGCGGTGGAAACATTCGAACCTGCCCTTGACCAATGCATAGGTATCACCTGAAATATTGATGTTCCATGGTCCGCAGTTTGATTCCATCCTGGATGCGGTATTCACTGTATCACCCCAGATGTCGTATGCGAATTTCTTTGACCCGACCACACCGGCAACAACAGGGCCAGAGTTGATCCCGATCCGGATGGCAAAATGTTTGAGCCCCGAATCAGTGAGCCTCTTTTTTTCTTCTTCCATGAAGGCAAGGATATCCATGGATGCAAGGACCATCTTGTAGGCATGATCAGGTTCGTAATTCAATCCCGAGGCGCACATGTATGAATCACCGATCGTTTTGATTTTTTCAATGCCATATTTCCCGATGATCTCATCGAATTTCCTGAAATACGTATCAATGATGCGCACCAGGTCTTCCGGGGACATGCCCTGGGACAAGAGGGTAAAGTCCTTGAAGTCTGTAAACATCACCGTAATTTTGTCAAAGCGCTTGGGTTTTGCAAAACCGTTCACCTTGAGTTCAGCAGCCGTTTTCTCCGGCAGGATGTTCAGCAGCAATTCGTCCGACTTTTTCTTTTCATCGGCAAGCTGAGCAGTCCGGTCAGCGACCTTTTGCTCCAGGTTTTCATAGAGGAGGGCATTGTCAAGGGATGTTGAGATCTGTCCGGAAAGCAGGCTGAGCAGCTGGATCCGCTCATTCGTGAATGCCCCCTCGGCGAGGTCATTCTCAAAATACAGGATGCCCCTCTGGTTGCCCTGATGGATAATCGGGAACGAGATCGCAGAAATGGGCTTGTTTTTGAGGATGTAGGGGTCTTTTCCAAAACTTTCGTGTTCCTGGATATTCGCGAACACCAGTTTCTCTTTTGTGCGGCGGGTATATGCGATCACTTTCTCCGGCACCAGCCCGCTGTCTTTCATGGGCAGTTTTTCCAGGATATGGCTGCTTTTACCAGTGTTGTCCGTCTCAATTCCAATGACGAGTTTTCCGTCTTCGATGAGCAGGAGGCAGCCCCGGGTGGCACCCAGGTTTTCAATCAGGATGGTCATCATGCGCTGGAGAAGTTTGCTCAGCACGATCTCCTGGGAAATCGAAGTGGAAGCCTTCAATATGGAGGCAATGTCAATGTTCTGTCCAAGCACACCCTGCCCCCCTGAAGAACTTGTCATGCTTCCCTTAGAACCTGATTTGCGCTTCCGTTCGGTATAGATGACGTCGGGGTGTTTGTTGAGCAGGTCCTCCATAACAGCAAACGCACCCCAGTCCTGATAGGTTTGGAACGCTTTATTCAGGTAAAAATCCTGCAGTTGAGTATTGCCGATGGAAGCGTAATAGTCTGCCACGCACTGGTAGGTCATCGCTTCATCATTCAGGTACCTGTTTTCAACAGCTCCCTGGATGGCAGTTTCAAAGGCATCTTTGGCATTTTCCCGCTGGTTCTTATGCTTGAAGTAGAGGCCCTGGAGCAAGGCGGATTTGTGCTTGAAATTCATTGGAGCTGCCTTGGCCCATGATTTGAATTGCCGAATGTTTTTCCTGAGCCGCTTGCTGAGTTCTGATTTGCTGATGGGGGAGTCTGCATTGAGTAGCGCACCGGCAGTCAATCCCTCGTAAAAATGGAAATAGGCCACCTCTGCCTTTGCGAGGACGGCATCGAGCAATGCACGCGCTTCGAGGGCCATTTCCCAAGCTTTCTCATACTTGCCAAAGAGATAATAGAGCAACATTTTATGGAAGTAAATGAAAAAGGTTCCTGTCCGGTCATTGTTTTCCTTGTTCAGGCGGAACATTTCTTCTTCATTGATGGCCTCACCGGTGAGCAGAAGCGGATCTTCAGATCTCCCCAAAAGGTTGAGCATGCACTGTCTGTAAATCTCATTGTACTTGTGGTTGGTCTCCTGGTGAAATCCATGAAAATTCTCGGAATAGGCCCTGGTTTCCACTTCAGTATTCGGCAGGGGCTTGCCAAGGAAGAATGCATGGATGCAGTAGATATTGGCATTTACACAGGCAAATTCGATGGCTCCCGTTTCGAGGCCGATATGGTAGGATTCCTGAAGGGGTTTGAGCGTTTTCTCAATATGGTCATTCCAGATGACAATGAGGGCATATACAGGGGTGTAGACCTGTGTCACCCATTCCTTGGCCTTTAGCTTGTCCAGTACCTTCAGCCCGAGTTGGCCGAAACGGTTTCCTGACCTGAACAGTTTGAAGATCCCCACGAGGATCACGCCATGCGTTGAATAGCCGAATGAGGAAACCGGCGTATTCCCGTACTTGATCGAGAGCCGGATCAGTCGCCAGATAATAAACGGGAATACCTCGGGCCTGCCCCAGTAGGAGGATGGGGCGATGATCGCACAGATGCGCATGGCAGCAGCTTTTGCCTCGTTTGTGGCATTTGGCAGGGCAAGGATCTTTTCATCTGTCATGCCGCGCAAGCTGAGCAGGGTCTTGGCAAGGTCTGCCATGGTCATCAGCTGGTTCGGGTTCCTTGGAAGCTTTTCGCCAAGCTGGTCCATGAGGTCCATGCCGCTGTTCAGCGCTTCCTTGAGTTTGTTCTTTGCTTTCAGCGCGTGGATCCTGATCTCAAGTGCTTTGAGCTTATCCTGAATGCGTGTGCCATTTACCTCGACAGCCTTGATGTACGCCTCCATATCTTCAAACCGGCTGCTGAGGAAAGCGGCTTCCGCAGCCTGTGTGTGCAGCTCGAGGCTCTTTTTGTATTCCTTGTTCCAGGCGTCCTCATCCAGCAGCCGGATACCGCTTTCCAGGTATGAAAGCGCCGGTGTGAATGCACTGGCCTCTTTTGCCTTGATCCCGGCCCTCAGGTTCAGGCTGCTCAGCTCAGACCGTTCCTGGCCGGATGTCATCATCACGGCACCCTGGTTAAACTGGTTGACAACATCAAACAACCTTTCCTCAAGTTCTTCTTCAGAAAGCCTTTCCTCCAGCAATTTGCCAATTTGGTAATGGAGCGGCGGACGGTCCTCTTTTGGGATCAGGGAGTATGCCGCTTGCTGGATCCGGTCATGGCTGAAACTGTAGGTCTCATCTTCATTCTGCTGGATGAGCCCTTCACTGAGCACGACAGACAGGCTTTTTTCGCAATCCTCGGGGCTCTCTTGTGCGATGACTGCAAGGATGGGCAACTCAAAGGTTGATCCCACACAGGAGGCAAGCTTGATCGTTTCCTGCGTTTTCTGTGGAAGCCGGACGATTTTTCCACTCATCAGGGCGACCACATCGTCTGTCAGGTTATGCTTCCTGATCTTTTCCATGTCCCATTCCCAGCGGTATTCATGGAAATTGAAAAAGAGATACTCCTCCTCATAGAGGGACTTCAGGAATTGATTGACAAAAAATGCGTTGCCCCCTGTCTTGTTCTGGACAAGTTCCGTCAGGCTGGCAGTTTCAGACCTGGTCAGGTTCAGTGAGTCCGAGATCAGGTCATTGACGTTTTCGAAAGAAAGGTTTGACAATGTGATCTCCTGGATGGGAACACGCTCCATCTTCAATTCCTCGACCATCCTGGTAAACGGATGTGAAGGGCTGACTTCATTGTCCCTGTAGGCACAAATACACATCAGGTACTGATTCTCCTTGTCCGTCATGACGGATGAAAGGAGGTCGAGTGATCCTGAATCGGCCCATTGCACGTCATCGATAAACAGGATAATCGGATGCGCTTCAGAGGAGATGGCATTGATAAATTTGCGAAAGACATAATTGAAGCGGTTTTGTGCCTCAAGGCCTCCCACATCTGCAACCGCTGGTTGTTTACCGATGATGAGTTCAAGGGACGGAATAATATCTGTGAGCACCTTGCCCTCTTCGCCCACGGCCTCCCGGATCAGTTCAACAAAGTGGTTCAGGGTTTTTTCATCCTCTGATAGCAGGATATTCACAAATGATTCAAATGCCCGGATGATGGCGAAGTAGGGGAGTCCCCTTTGATACTGGTCGAATTTCCCTTCCAGGAAGATCCCGCGCTTTTCTGTGATCGGCTTGTGGATCTCGTGGACAAGGGAGGATTTCCCTGTCCCGGAAAAGCCCGCAACAAGGATCATTTCAGACGGACCGGTGCTTACGTATTCGAATGTCTTGTACAGGAGGCTGATCTCCTCCTCCCGGCCATATAGTTTCTGGTTGATCTTGAACCTTCCTGAGAAATCCTGCTCCTGGATGCGGAAATATGCGATTTGCCCCCGGGCATCCAGGCGTTCCAGACATTTGTCCAGATCCCTTGCCAGGCCATTCGCAGAGTCGTATCGTTCCTCTGCATTCTTGGATAGCAACTTGAGGATGATTTCTGAAAGTACATCCGGCAAGGTATCCTTGATGGATTTGGGATCGGGCGGAGCTACGGCAATGTGTGCATGGACAAGGCTCAATGGATCTTCCATTTCAAATGGCAGTCGGCCTGTAAATAACTCGAAGAGGATCACCCCCAGGGAATAGAGGTCTGTCCTGTAATCGATCTGCCTGTTCATCCGGCCGCTTTGCTCGGGAGAGATATATGGCAGCGTGCCCAACAAGTGCTCAGGGTTCCCGAGGTGCTGGACTTTTGTATTGAACCTTGAGGCATACCCGAAATCTATAATGCAGATCTTCCGGGTTTCCTGATTGATCAGGATATTTGTGTTTGATAGATCCCGATGGATCACATTTTTTGAATGCAGTTCTGAAAGTGCCCGGGCAATGTCCCGCGCAATGATCAGTTTTTCCTGGAAGGTATGGTTGCCCTGTTCCCATTCCCTGAGTGTAATGCCAGGTACAAATTCAAGAGAGATCTGGTACTGTCCCTGCTGTTTTTTTGCGCTGTAGGCTTTCCTCGAGGTATCCAGGCTGGCTTCTCTGAGGATTTCATATTCAGTAAAGAATTGCTTGATTTGGGGTGGCGTAGGGTATTCAATATTCAACACCTTGAGGATATGTCGTCCAAGCGCAGGGTCATCTGCGAGGATGATTTTTGTCGTATCACTCTCGAACAATAGCTCTTTCGACATTTAATTCAAAGGGGTTGTCAATTATGCAAATGTAGTATTTCCCGGGAAGGCATAACGCATCCCTGTCACTGGCGATACACCAATGAAGTTCAAGATAGGTAAATATTTAAAAATCGGGGAAATCTTATTCTGAGTACTCAGCCAGGCCGATCTTCTCGATCAGGTGTTCGTGGGTGCGGTCCTCGGAGCCGACAAGGTCCTCAAGGGTGATCTTGTCCAGGAGCTGATCGAGGCTGTGCTGCACAATGCGCCATAATGATCTGAGGGAACAGTCTACCGAATTGGTGCAAAGTGAAAGGTCACCGCTATGGACATTGCAGAAGCGTTCATCAAAAAGTGCACCGTCCATTGCCTTCAGGACATCGCCAACCTTGATCTCGGAAGGGTCCTTTGCCAGGACATATCCGCCCTTATAGCCTCTTGTGGACTGGATGAATCCCGCGATCCTCAGGGCGCGTGTGATTTTTGCCATGTATGGATTTGAAATGCCTTCAGCTTCACTCAGCTGGGGCAAACTCATCCCGTCTGCCTGGTCCGATTTTGCGATCCTGATCAGGACCCTGATCCCGTATTCATCCTGTGCACTAATTTTCATTTCTCTTCAAATTGCTTTATAGCATATCCAGCGCAAATCTTGCGACTTCACTCATTTTATCCTTTGTCCAGGGCGGATCCCAGACCAGCCGGAGGTCTACATCCTTTACACCCTCGATCATCATGATCTTTTCAACGACCTCCATGGGCAGCGATTCGGCAACCGGGCAGGCAGGTGAGGTCAGGGTCATGGTGAGCAGGACAATCCCGTTCTCATCAAATTCGATTCCGTAGATCAACCCCAGGTCGTAAATATTCACCGGAATTTCAGGATCGTAGACGGTTTTGATCTGTTCAATGATCTGCTCTTCTATTTCCTGCGCATATGCGCTCATGACGCTTTTGTTTTTCCATTCAATGCAATGGCATCGTATTTCATCTGTTTGACCATACTGGCCAATCCATTGGCACGAGTCGGGGAGAGGTGTTCCTTCAGGCCGATCCGGTCAATGAAATACAGATCCGCATGCGCAATTTCTGTTGCGGGCTGTGCATTGAGGACGCGGATCAGCAGGGCAATGATCCCTTTTGTGATCACGGCATCACTGTCTGCCGTGAACTGGATGCGACCATCCTCCTCTTCCCCGTGAAGCCAGACCTGGCTTTGGCAACCATGGATCAAATGGGCTTCATCCTTGTACGCCGGGTCGATGAGGGGAAGGCTTTTTCCCAATTCAATGATGTATTCATACTTCTCCATCCAGTCACCGAATAGTGAGAACTCCCCGATGATCGTATCCTGTATTTCGTTGATCGTCAACTGATTGTTTTTTTCTGGTTAAGCAACAAGCATGGAAATCGCACGCTCCAGGCTTGTGGCCAGTTTTTCTGCTTCTTCAATTGTATTGTAAAAGGCAAAAGATGCCCTTACGGTTCCCGGAATGCAATATCTGTCCATCAATGGTTGCGTACAGTGATGTCCCGTCCGAACGGCGATGCCTTGCTGGTCAAGGATGGTCCCCACATCAAACGGGTGGGCCCCGTCGACAATGAAAGAAATGACACTGACCTTTTCAGGGGCAGTGCCGATCAGGCGCACGCCTTTGATCCCGGAAAGACGCTCCGTGGCATATTGCAGGATTTTTTCCTCTTGCATGCGCATGGCGTCGTACCCGATTCGCTGGATGTACTGCATTGCGGCTTCAAGGCCAATAAACCCCGCGATGTTCGGCGTACCAGCTTCAAATTTGAAAGGCGGCGGAGCATATGTGGTTTTTTCAAAGGTCACCCGTTCAATCATCTCGCCACCTCCCTGGTAGGGCTCCATTTTATGCAGCCATTCCATCTTGCCGTAGAGCAGTCCCGTGCCTGTCGGCCCTAACATCTTGTGGCCTGACGTGACATAAAAGTCGGCATCGAGGGCGCGCACATCGATCTTCATGTGGGGTACAGCCTGTGCACCATCAAGGAGCACGGGAATCCCCCGCTCATGTGCCATGCGGATCATTTGCCCGACCGGGTTGATCGTTCCTAATGTATTGCTGACGTGGACGACTGAAACAATCCTTGTCCTTTCCGTCAGCAGTGATGCATATTTCTCCAGTGAGATCGTCCCATCATCCTCTACCGGGATAATATTCAGTGTGGCCCCTGTCCGGGCACAAATCATTTGCCACGGGACAATATTGGCATGGTGCTCCATCCCGCTGATCAGGACTTCATCGCCCTCCCCGAGGAATCGAAGACCAAAAGAATTAGCCACGAGGTTGATCGCTTCCGTTGTCCCGCTCGTGAAGATCACTTCTTCGGCTGAACCGGCGTTGAGGAAGGACTGGCTGGTTCGCCTGGCCCGCTCAAAGGCATCCGTGGCTTCCTGGCTCAGGGTATGCACACCGCGGTGTACGTTGGCATGCGTGCCCAGGTAATATTCTGTGATAGCTTCAATCACCTGAAGCGGTTTTTGGGAGGATGCCCCGTTATCAAGGTAGACGAGGGGATTGCCCCGCACCATGCGATCAAGGATCGGGAAATCTGCCCGGATTGACTCAAGATCAAACCGGTTTTCCGAACGCACTGCTATTTCCTCCCTGAAAGCCATTGCTATGAATCGATCCTGGATAGTTTTTCGCTGATGATCCGATGGGCAAATGCCTGGATCTCTTCGAACTCTACATGGTCGACCACTTCATCCACAAATGCCTTCTGCAGCATTCTCCTCGCCTGGACATCAGTCAGGCCCCTCGTGCGCAGGTAGAAAACAGCTTTCTCATCGAGTTGGCCGATGGTGGCACCGTGGCTGCATTTCACATCATCTGCAAAGATCTCCAGTTGCGGTTTTGCATTGACCACCGCATGGGGAGACAGGACCATATTGGCATTCTGCTGGAACGCATTCGTCTTCTGTGCATCCTGGCGGACAAGGATCTTTCCGTTAAAGACACCCTTTCCCCGCTCTGCAGCAATGCCCTTGTAGAGTTCATTACTGAAGCAATGTGGGATGGCGTGGTCGATAAACGTCTGGTTATCAATTGACTGGCTGCCCGTTGAGATATAGTTTCCCAGCAGGTGCGTTTCCGTATTCTGACCATCCAGATAGGTGGAGTGGGTGTTCCTGACCGTTTTTCCGCCGGTGTCCAATACATATGAGTCATACCTGCTGTTTGCCGCCTGCCTGGTGCGGATCTGGTGGATATGGTTTGCAGTGGGGGCTTCCCGCTGAAATTTGGCGTAATCAAGCCGTGCATTTTCCCCGATGTTAAAGTGATGCCAGGCATTTGTCATGGAAGCCTGTGACGGTCCGTCATGCTCGTAACGCTCCACGATCCTTAACCGGCTGCCTGTTTCTGCCTGCACCATGATCTGTGGATGCAGGAAGTAGGGGGATTCAGATTCTGTATTGACATACAGGATTTCAACGGGTGTCGCCACCTGCCTGTTTTTCGGGACATGAATAAACAGCCCCTGCCGGTTGAACGCGATATTGAGAAGTTCGAAGGCATTTCCGGGGTGTTCAATTTGAGCATCCAGGGCAGACCGGATAAAGCTGCCAAAATGATCACTTTCAATAGCGTCTTCTATGATGCTGATAGTCAGTTTGTTATTGGCATTTCTTAGCGAGGCCAATGGAGTGACCAAATGGCCGTTTACAAAGACAATCCGGATGCTTTCCCCGAACCCGATTGGATTCTCAAGGGCATGCGGAAGGGTGTCATTGATCACCGGGGAGTACTCGTAGGCCGGTTTCAAAACCGGGGAAACAGCAGTGTATTTCCAGTCCTCGCTTTTTCTGTCAGGGAACGGCGTTTGGGCTAATTTCTCCAGTGCCCTGCGCCTGATCTCCTGCAGCGGATGTGATTTGTGGCCATTCAGGGAGGCCTCGTGATCATTGAAAATCACTGCAAACCTGTCCTTTATTTCTGAATATGCATCAATTGTTGCCTGAGCCATAATTTTCGTGTCTTTTACCTTGAATGGAGTGGAGGTGTTTAAGAATTCACCAGGTTGTCTGCCTCTTCCTTGACCCAGTCGTAGCCCTCCTCTTCCAGTTTGATGGCAAGGTTTTTATCTCCTGATTTCACAATCCTGCCTTTGTACAGGATATGTACAAAATCTGGCACAATGTAATTTAGCAGTCGCTGGTAGTGGGTGACCACGACGAATGAGCGTTCGGGTGAGCGCAGGTGGTTGACGCCCTCGGCAACAACCTTCAGTGCATCGATATCCAGCCCTGAATCTGTTTCATCCAGAATAGCGAGTGTCGGTTCGAGCAGGGACATTTGCAGGATTTCATTCCGCTTCTTTTCGCCTCCCGAGAAGCCTTCATTGAGTGACCTTTTCATAAATGATTCACTCATGCCCAGTTGGTGGATCTTTTCTTTCATCAGCTTCAGCATGTCGATCGCGTTCAATTCTTCCATGCCGCGTGCTTTCCGCATGGAATTCACGATACTTTTCAGGAAGTTGGAAGTCGATACACCCGGGATCTCGACCGGATACTGAAACGCTAAAAAGATCCCTTTCTGGGCCCGCTCGTCAACTTCAAGATCGAGCAGGTCTTCACCCTGGTAGATGATCGATCCTTCAGTGACTTCAAATTCCTCCCTCCCGGCCAGTACGCTGGCCAGGGTGCTCTTCCCGGAACCGTTCGGTCCCATAATGGCATGCACCTCGCCCGGGTTGACGCTCAGGTCAATTCCGTTCAGGATTTTTTTATCCTCTACACTGACATGGAGATTTTTTATTTCTAACATGGTTCTTTTAATTACGAATGATCAATTACGAATTACGATTTATTTCAATTAGGAATTAGGAATTAGGAATTCGAAATTCCATTATCCATTATCCATTATCCATTATCCATTATCCATTATCCATTATCCATT
>JARQTN010000161.1 GCA_029976695.1 Lewinellaceae bacterium | reverse complement strand
GCCTCAAATTTCATGGCAATCTCCTCATTCTCCTTAAGGTCGACATTGATCGCCCGGAACGTAACCTTTCCGGCTTTCAGCTCTTCGTCGAAGAATGTTTCAACGGTATATTTCGCATTCGCCTCGATTGCCTCACAGGTTACGCATCGGTGTGTCCCGTAAAAGTCCAGGACTTCTATTTTCGATATGGTTTCAGGCACAGTACCTGCCTGGTTTTGTGCACCTTGCTGGCATGCGGCGATCAAAGGGATAAAAAGGAAAAGGATAAACTGAATACTTTTCATAATCAAAGGATTTACAGGATCATATTAAAGAGATATCCGGAGCAGATGATGCAAAACGCAACGACCCCGAAGAATATCCCGATCAATTTCAATGTCATGACTTTTTTCAACAGCATGCCTTCCGGCAGGGAAAGGCCGACCACCCCCATCATGAAAGCGATTGCCGTTCCCAATGAGACACCCTTGCTGACCAGGACCTGGACGACCGGCAGGATGCCTGACGCATTGGCATACATCGGCACGGCCAGCAATGTGGCAACCGGTACGGCCAGGAGGCTTTTTTGCCCGAGGTATGCCTCCAGGTAGCCCTCCGGGATATATCCGTGCATAAAGCCTCCGATTGCCAGGCCAACCAAAACATAGGGCACGACCCCTTTCAGGATCCGAACGACATCGGCCCAGATCTGCGGGATGCGCTTGGGAAGTGGCAAATGCAATTGGGCGGCCCGCTCCCCTTCCCTTTCAGCCTTTGCCAGGATTTCCTTCACCCAGGGGGTGAGGAAACGGTCAAGCTTCATCCGGCTCAGGATCATTCCTGAAATCGTTCCCAGGAGGATACCGCTGGCAACATAAATCAGCGTAACCCGCAGGCCGAACAATCCGACAAACAAACCGATCGCAACCTCATTCACAAGCGGTGAAGTAACCAGGAAAGCGAACGTGACGCCCAACGGGATCCCGCCACGGACGAAACCAATGAAGAGGGGGACGGACGAACAAGAACAAAAGGGTGTAACCACCCCGAACAGGGATGCCACCAGGTATTCAAATCCATACAGGTTCTTGCGGGAAAGGTAATTCCGGACTTTCTCCACAGGGAAGTAGCTGTTCACGATACCCATCAGGAAAACGACCACCATGAGCAGCAGCAGGATCTTGACGCTGTCATAGATGAAAAAATGGACGGCCTCGGCAAGGCGGTTTCCGGGTTCCATTCCGAATACCCGAAAAACGAGCCAGTCAGTCAGATGTTCCAGCCAATCAAACATACCTCGGGGTTTCTCAGGAACGAAGCAATTTGATCATTTCCGATTCTGAGGGGATCCTGCCCTTAATTTCCACAACCTCATCAACCACTACCGCTGGCGTGCTGATAATATCATATTGCATGATCTCCATGATATCCTCCACTTTTTCAAGCCGGACCTCTTGTCCGATCTGCTGGACCGCACTTTCAACGACTGCATAAGTCCGTTTACACTTCGGGCATCCCGTGCCAAGAATTTTGACGTGCTTCATGGGTTCACGTTTTATTCGCTCATCGCCTATGGGCGATCAATGTTGAAAAAAAACTATTCAAAAAATGAAGCAAAAAGCAGCTTTGCCTTTTGCCAGTTCTGCTGATTGATGCAATATTTCGTCTTGGGCGGATCGATCTCCCCCTGGATCAGGCCTGCAATTTTCAATTCTTTCAAATGCTGTGAAACCGTTGATTGTGCAATGGGCAGGATTTCCACCAGGTCACCAGTAAAGCAGCAACTCTGGGTACTCAGCAACCTCAGGATCTCCAGCCTTGTGGGATGGGACAATGCCTTGGCAAACCGGGCAAGGTCCGCCTGGCTGTCCTCTGAAATTTTCTGTTCTGCAAGGATTTTCATATACAAACTCAATCGTTCATCGCCAATGTACGATTTGTTTTCTCCAAACAAAGATGATCTTCGTCATCTCTCCGGATGGCATTTTGTAGCTATCCAGCATCGTATGGGTTAGATATCCAAATGGGTGAAACATAAAAAGGATTCATGGGAAAACATTTGCAATCTTTTTTTAATATCTTATGTTCGCGAGACAAAATTGATCGGAATGAACCCAAACCTGGACCCGACCGGTGCCCTTCAGAATGAGGCAGAACAGCAGATCGAACGGTCGCTGAGGCCAAAAATGCTGGATGACTTTGCGGGTCAGCGGCAGATCGTGGAAAACCTGTCGGTGTTTATCGAGGCAGCGAAACAGCGGGGCGAGGCGCTCGATCATGTGCTTCTTCACGGCCCTCCCGGCCTGGGGAAAACCACCCTTTCACATATCATTGCGAATGAACTGGGCGCAAACCTGAAACTTTCGTCAGGACCGGTCATTGAGAAGCCCGGTGACCTTGCAGGACTTCTAACTAACCTGGAGGAAGGCGATGTACTGTTTATCGATGAGATCCACCGCCTGAACAACGTGGTCGAAGAATACCTCTACTCAGCGATGGAAGATTTCCGGATCGATATCATGATCGATAGCGGTCCAAGTGCGCGTTCGATCCAGATCACGCTGAACCCGTTTACCCTGATCGGGGCAACCACCCGCCTTGGATTGATCACCCCGCCGATGCGCGCACGTTTCGGGATCAATTTCCACCTGGACTATTATGCCCACGAAACGCTGGACCGGATCATCAAGCGGTCAGCTGGCATCCTGGATATTCCGATCACCGATGACGGCGCCATGGAAATTTCAAGGCGGAGCCGGGGCACCCCAAGGATCGCGAATGCATTGCTGAGGAGGGTGCGTGATTTTGCACAGATCAAGGGGAATGGCACGATCGACCAAGACATTGCGGCCTACGGGCTCCAGGCCCTGCATGTGGACATCTTCGGCCTGGATGAAATGGATAACAGGGTCCTTTCCGCTATCATCCACAAATTCAATGGCGGACCCGTGGGCATGAGTACCATTGCCACAGTCGTCGGGGAAGATGGCGGGACCATCGAGGAAGTCTATGAGCCTTTCCTCATCATGGAAGGATTCATCAAAAGGACACCCCGGGGCAGGGTGGCAACACCAAAGGCCTTCAAGCACCTGGGCGTAGTGCCGCCTCGGGAACAACAGGACCTCTTTTCCTGAACAAATCGTTTCAGGCTTCCGCTTTTGGCGTATTGAAGTTCATCGGAAACGGAGGCGTCTGCTCAATCTCCTCGATCGCACCGTGCTGGGCTTCAAATTTCTTTACATTATCGGCCAGCGCACGCAGCAGCCTTTTTGCGTGCTGAGGGGTGAGGATAATCCTTGATTTCACTTTCGCCTTCGGCACATTCGGGACAAGCCGGATGAAATCGATCACAAATTCTGCGTTCGAATGTGAAATGATCGCAAGGTTTGAATAGATGCCTTCCGCGACTTCTTCAGGCAGTTCAATGTTGATCTGGTTCTGGGGATTCTTTTCGTTAGCCATATTTTCTGCATTTCATTCCTGACAAAGATGATAAAAAATCAGGGACGAATAAAAGCGCCCTCAGTGAATCAAGTTATACACAAATTAGGTTCAAACAACATCCCACAACCTGATCATTATCAATATTTTGCAAGATATATTAAAAAATATTTTAATATTTAAGAGGATATTCCATAGATTTGATTCCAGATCCACACCTGGGAGAGAAAACAGTAACTGAAAAACGAAAGACTTGCTTTTATGAAAACGCAGGAAATCCCAACAAGCGAAGTGCAACTATCCCGGGCTGTACAGGTTGGCGCCAAAAAAAGAGCGCAAATCAATGACAACCTCATCCTGACGATCATCCTGATCCTTGGAATCCTGGGAGCTTTCTATATCCTGGATGCATCCGCTTCCCCATCGACAGTCAATTCACAGGGATACACGATCGAATTCTCATCTGCCGGACGCTGACTCACGCGTATTGAAGCGGCGTAAAGGCAAATTCTGATCCATCAAAAAGGCCTTTATCACTCATTTTCAGGCTGGGGATGACCAACAAAGCCATAAATGAAAGTGTCATGAAGGGGGCAGTCAGGGTACTCCCCAATTCCTCCTTTGC
>JARQTN010000160.1:10558-17169 GCA_029976695.1 Lewinellaceae bacterium | reverse complement strand
GGGCTGTGGGACAGCGATGTGGATGACTGGAACGCCGGAAAGATGGGGCCCAAACGGGATCTCTATGGTGAATTCGCTAAAGAGATCAGGAAGCACGGCGTGAAGCTGTTTTGTTCCTCGCATTTGTACCGGCATTACAACTGGGTCGGCCCATTGGACAAAACAATTGAACAGGCAAAAGCAGAAAACTGGGATGCAGTGAACCCGGAATTCCAGCTCCAGTACCAGACCAAGCAGAATGGCGTTGACTACGAGGCTTATCGGAAAAGGTGGGTCCGGAAGATCACCGAGGTGATCGACAGGTACATGCCGGACATCCTCTGGTTTGACGGGGCAGTCAACCGGGGCATCGACCACCTGCAGCCGCTTGCCCATTATTTCAACAAGGCGGAAAAGCAGGGCATGAAAGTGACCGTGACAAACAAATACCCGATCAGCAATCCGGGCTTCGATGCGGAATGGTACAATTTCCCGAACGCTTTCGGGTGGCCGAATTTCGAGCAGGGACGCGACCGGCCCGTAAAAGTCCCCGGCGGACGTTACTGGTCCGAGGATTTTACGATTACGGGGAAGGCCTGGAGTTATACCGGCGATGACGGTGCCATCAGCGATGATGAACTCATCCGGCGGATCATTGACATCACAGCCCGGGGCGGATGCGCAATCGTGTCGCTTTGCCCCCGCGCGGACGGTTCGATCCCGCAGGCACAGCAGGATGCCCTGCTTGGGGCAGGGGAGTGGCTCAGGCAGAATGGGGAGGCCATTTTTGCGACCCGGATGTGGGATTTCCATTCCGATGAGAGCGATGATGAAACAGAAAAGTATATCCATACCTATTCGAACAAACCAAACAAGCGCTGGCACTACAATGAAATGAAGCGCGGGGTGTTCCGCTATACCCGCAGCAAGGACAGGAAAGCGGTTTACGCGATTACATACGGGATGCCGGAAGGAAATGTGGTTCTTGCAAAACACCTCGGTCTGGGTAACCCTGCTGTGAATGGAAAAATCAGGAATGTAGCACTCCTCGGATTTGATGGATCGATTACATTTGAACAAAAAAGGGATGGCCTGGAGGTCCGGTTGCCGGATCAATTGCCAAACGACCATGCCCTGGCTTTCAAAATCAGCCTTCAATGAAGCGTTTCCTATCCTTTTTCATATTTGTCTTGATCACCGCAAGTATGGATCCCGGGCTAAGCGCGCAGGAAGCCTCAGTTGTCAAGCCGAATATCGTTTTCATCCTGGCCGACGACCTGGGCATTAACGGGTTGCATTGTTACGGGAATGAGTATGTGGAATCCCCGCATATCGATCGCCTGTTTTCCGAGGGCATGCATTTTACGAACGGGTATTCAAGCGACCCAACCTGTGCACCATCAAGGGCATCGATCATGACA
The DNA here is from genome assembly GCA_029976695.1 of Lewinellaceae bacterium. GTDB lineage: Bacteria > Bacteroidota > Bacteroidia > Chitinophagales > Saprospiraceae > JARQTN01. The sequence goes on along the minus strand of JARQTN010000160.1, from coordinate 15,769 downwards.
GGCCAGTACGTGCCGAGGCATGAGATCTACCGTGTCGTGGACCGGTACAAGTCCCAGCCGGCGACCCTGCAGCACATGAAATACCTGCCCCCTGAACGGCACAGGGAACACGGGCAGGTCGGCCTTGCGCTAGACGAGGTTACGCTCGCAGAGGCTTTGAAGGCAAACGGGTACCGCACGGCCGGTTTCGGGAAGTGGCACCTCGGCCGGAAGCAACTGGGCATGGAACACCAGGGGTTTGACGAGTCCCTCGAGGTCATTGGTCACTTTGCGTTCAAGAGCTTCCCCATCCAGGTGGATCGTCCCGACTCCATGTACAGTTCCGACTTCATCACGCAGATGGGTATCGCCTCGATGCAGAAAGCGGTCCGCAACGATATCCCCTTTTTCATCTACCTGCCATACTACCTGGTGCACAAACCGCTGGAACCGAAACCGGAATACTTGCAGCACTTTCGTGACAAGTGCGGGGATGAAAAGATCTTTTCCGAAGAAGACATGGCTGTGCTGGCCATGATCAAAAGCCTGGATGATAATGTCGGGCAGGTCCTTGATGCGATCATGGAACTTGGCATCGAGCAGGAAACCATTGTCCTCTTCGTCTCGGACAACGGGCATTACAAAACGGAAAGCGAGCTCTTCAATAAGCCATACCGCGGGTTCAAGGGACAGACCTATGAGGGTGGGATCCGGGTGCCGTACATTTTCAAATGGCCGGGAAAAATTGCAGCAGGCAGCAGGAGTTCAGAGCCGATCATCCACATGGACATTTACCCGACCCTTCTGGGCCTGACCGGCAGCCAGCCTGTGCCGGGTCATGTCATCGACGGGGAAGACTTTTCACCGGTCCTGCTGGGTAAAAGAAATGCGATGAAGCGTGATTACCTCGTATGGCAGTATACGAATTATGCGCGGTACAACCCAAAGCAACAGAGCTTCGCCAGCAAATGGGTGAATGTGATCCAGCAGGATGGTTACAAGATGACAGAAGATGTCGAGACGGGCAAGTATTTCCTTTACGACCTGAACGCCGATCCTTATGAAACGAATGAGATCAGCGCCCGGGATCCTGAGAAAGTGCTGGAACTTGTAAAGTCACTCAATGCCTGGAAAGCTGAGACCGGGGCGAAGGCGCCGCGGCCGAATCCGGATTATACCGGAAAGGATTAATTCACGCTGTCACGCTGCAGCGTGTCACCCTGCAGCGTGACAGCGTGCAGCGTGACACCCTGCACGCCGTGTACCCGGTTTATTTGATATGCCCGGGGGCGCAGATCTCCCCGTCTGCAATGACAAGCATGGACATTCCGTCTGGTTGCCCGGACGATTGTGTCGTGAAGTAGCCGCACGCATTTTCCCAGCGTCCGCTCCCTCCGTCAAAGGTGCATTCCGAACCGCCGCTGCCGTCCGGGAAGGCCTGGGCAAATCCATAAAAGTGTATCATGTCCCCATTGGCTGCGATCAAGGTGCCTGCAATATCACCGCCAAGAATGCCCGTTGAAGGATCCAGTGTGCAGTTCAGGATTTCCAGCGTGCCGCCCTGGATTTTTCCTAAATGTGTAGCCTTCCCTTCAACCGTAAAAAGCCGCGGAAATAGTGGTAAATCGAAACCTTCCGGCAAGCATTCCAGAAAGCCGCCGGTGAGGTCAACCGTCTGGACAAACTCGCCATGATAGGGCACCATGGGCAAATCCTCGGGGGTGCGCAGGGTAACGGTATCGTCAGAGGGTTCGATGAGGGTATCCTGGTTGCAACCGGCAAGGCCGATCAGGAGCATGAGCATAAATACCTGTAGATATTTCATGATTTAAATATTTGCGGGATTGATTCCCGGGTGAAAAAATCTGTTTCAAGTTTCTACAGGATAAAGGTGGACTTGTAGGGGGAAATGATCTTGCGGATCTGTTCCAATTGCTTGTATTGGTGTTGCAAAAGCATGCTTTGGGGCTGTCACGCTGCCCCGAAAACATTCGGGGTGACAGCGTGCAGCGTGACACCCTGCACGCCGTGTACCTCTTGGAATCACGCAGGCCCCGGGAAGCTGTCGCCAGATCTAATTTTGCAGTAGATTTTGGAGGCATCCGGTTTTGACATGGAGTTCGGTTTTTTACTGTTTTAATTCTTGTGATGGGCGCAAATGCAAAAAGACGGTGGCACGAATATGCCGATGTGGATTGATCCATGACCGGGAGCTGCTTTATGCAACCGACGTCACCATCCAAATTTTAGATTTTTCCCGGATGATTCCTTTTTCTGACTATCCGGTTGTGTTTTTTCGTCAGATGTTTCCTCCAGGGGGAATGTTCCTCCAGGTCGAGCAAGTATTATATCCGGACACTGTATGGATCATACTTCAAAGTGAGGTGCATCATTGACAGGCCACATGCAATCACTGCAAATTCGAATTGCACACAGAGAGAAACAGGTTTGGTATATCCATAATTGAACGATCACCATGGTAACACACACTTTAGAACACAATAAAATCGCTGACTATGAGAACCCTCAGAAACAAAGTCGCCGTGATCACCGGCGCAGGCTCCGGCATTGGCAAAGCCCTGGCCCTCGAATTAGCCAGGCAGGGATGCCGCCTGGCCCTGAACGATATCCGGCAGGATTCGCTGCAGGAAGCAGCAGAACAAATCCGGAAGACCGGAAAGACCGCAACAATACACGAAGCAGACATTGCGGACCGCGACCAGGTAACCAAGTTTTCAAATGAAGTTGTGAATGCACATGGGAGGGTGGATATCCTGGTCAATAACGCCGGGATCTCCATGTCCCGTTGCGGCCTCCCTGAAATTTCTCTAGACCAGTGGGACGCTATCTTCAAGGTGAATTTCTGGGGTGCCCTGCATTGTATCCGGGCCTTTTTCCTCGCGTTGGCTCAACGTGATGAAGCCCATATTGTCAATGTGTCCAGTATCAACAGCCTGGTTCCGACGAGTCACCGGGGGGCATACTGCGCCTCCAAATTTGCAGTTCGCGGGCTGACAGAGACATTGATCCAGGAGACAATCGGCACACACATCCGGGTCACATCCGTGATGCCTGGTCTGGTCGCAACGAATATTGTGCTGCATGCCAGCGGGTGGCGTGATCCCGTTGCCCAGCGGGATTCATACCTGTTCCAACAGCAGGCATCGCCAACTAAGCCTGAAAAGGCAGCGAAGAAAATTGTGGTAGGGATCAGACGGAATAAGAAGCGCATCCTCATCGGGCCGGATGCATGGCTGCTGGATACATTATATCGACTCTTTCCAACACTGACACTCAGTCTGATCCACCGGATCGCGACCCATGGGGAGATGAACCTGATCGCCCGTTTGAAACAGGCCAGGCAGAAGGAACTTGCTTTGCAGGCTTGATGAAGGCATAGCTGCTTCAGGTCAGAAAACCCAGCCAATGCCAAGGTCAAACCATGGCATGGCAGATTGTGATGCCTTGCCCAGGTTGATGACCGGGCTGAACCCGGCTTTTACCATGAAACCGCCAGTTCTTTTTTGATACCTGTAGCCAATCGAGGGCACGAACAAAGCCCTGTATGCTGTTTCATGCCGGTCCTCTCCATAATCATATTGCTTGAGGAAGTAATTCGCGAGGCCCGCGCCCAGTTCCAGGCGACCATTCTTTTTTCCGTATAGAATAAATGCACCCACCGGCAGGCTGAATTCCCGACCGAACAGCGCCGACGAAAAGTCCGTGCCAATGCCCGTGCTGGCTCCGATCCCGATTTTCCGATGCTGAACCAATAGCCGTTCATAGTTTAGTGCATAGTAGATCCCTGCGCCGCCAAAGGAAGCAGAGATGGTATTCCGTGCAACCGGTGCTTCTGCATCCCGGTTTGCCATTTGGCTTTGGACCGGCAGGGTGAACATGATGTATCCGAGTAAGGCAAATGCGATTTTCATTCTAATTGAGCTTCAATTTGATCCAGTAAAGTGTAAATGTCAAAGGGTGTTTTGTTACTGCAGATCGCAATCGTGGTCCCTGTCGCAGGATCATATACAGCCACACTTTCAAAACCTGTGATTTCTCCTTCATGGCCATACATCTGCCTTCCATTCACAGATATTCTGGAAATGCCCAAACCCCGATCGCCTTCAAAATCCAGCATGGATGAAAGGGTTTCCTGATCCAGGATCCTGTTTTGAAACAGGAGGTGGACAAACCGGGATAATTCACTTGCATTGGTTACCAAAGCCCCTGCGGAGTAAGCAAGCGTTGACCAGGAGGTGTGGTCCGGCTTGAAGGTGTACCACTCACTCATGGACAATGCATAATGGCGCACATGTCCACTGATGAGGTTTGGAGGTGGTGGAGCATAAGGGACCAGGGATGTGTTTTCCAAATCCAGGGGGGCAAACAACCTCTCCCTGAAAACCATATGGATTTTCATCCCGGTCACCTGCTCTGCGATCAAACCAAGGAGAATGAAGTTCGTGTTCGAATAGGACTGGTCCGTCCCCGGATCAAACTCAAGGTTCTTCTCCATGCAAATTTCCGCCAGGTGATGCGGATTCCAGAATTTATCCGGAAAGGCAGATGATGAAACGAACAGGGCCGGAATGGAAAAAATATCCACGATACCGCTTGAATGATTCAGCAAGTTTCTCACGGTAACATCCCTGACCGTGTGATATTCCGGGAAGAAGGATGAAAGTTTCTGGTCAAGCTGGACTGAGCCCTCTTCAATAAGCTTCAGGATCAGGGTAGCCGTATACATCTTCGTAACGCTTCCGATTCGGAGCAAGTCAGAATCATGAAGGAGTCTGTTTTGGTCGAGGTCTGAAAATCCGGATGCAATATTCCAGCTTTTACCAGTGCTGTCCCTGATGCTGACTTGTATGCCGGGGATCTTTTCCTCATTCAAGGTCTGGCAGATGATCCGGGAGAGTTCCGATGCACTTGATGAATCAATGATCTCTGTTGTGCTTTGAAACGAGCAACTATCCGGTTCGACGACCTCCAGTTTTTGGCAGGAAAAAAGAAAGGTGATCAGGAGCATGAAGCATACATGCCATCTTCTGGAGGGAAATGAAGGAAAGAGTTCATGTTTCATTCTGGTGTCCGCATTTTCTCATGAACAAATATTTGTTGCCTTTGCAACATCCATATGACTACGAAAAAATGGGCAGAAAGTCAACCCCCGCAACCCGCAACTCGCAACCCGCAACGGTGTACCCATTCTTGTGGGCTGAAAGCCCGATT
>JARQTN010000160.1:6838-10458 GCA_029976695.1 Lewinellaceae bacterium | reverse complement strand
TTTGGATCCGTCACCTGAAGGAGACGGCAATCGCAACTCGCAACCCGCAACGGTGTACCCATTCTTGTGGGCTGAAAGCCCGATTGTCTGTTGGACATTTGGATCCGTCACCTGAAGGAGACGGCAATCGCAACTCGCAACCCGCAACTCGAAACCCATTCAGGCCATTTCCGCGGGAGCTTCAGGTTTCACCGTCGGCTCGATGATCGTGCCGGATGGCGGCCTGAAATAGTCCTCGATGCCGCACATGACTTCGCTGATCTGCCAGAGTTTGCGGGCAGCATCCGGGTCGTGCGACTGCGGTGCGGAAACATCAGGATTCATGTTGACCCAATATTGTCCACTCAGGTGGCTGATGTCCGGGGAGGTTGCGACGTAGATCTGTGTCCTTGCTCCCTCAGCCGGGTGCTGGGCCTTTTTTCTCCTCAATTTCCATACCCATGTATGGAGGCGGTTGGTGTGTTTTAACCCAATATCGGTGAGGTTCCGGCCAGGGTCAATGCAGTGGGTCACGACATGGTCTATGCCATGGGCATGCAATTGGCGATCGAGTTCATTGGTAAACAGCACATTCGCAAGTTTTGACTGCGCATAGGCGATCAGCAACTGGTATGTACCCTTTAGTGTCAGGTTGCCGAAATGGATCTTTCCGAACCAGTGATTGCGCGAACTGACATTGATCACGCGGGCATGAGGGCTTGAAACGAGGCTCGGCAAAAGGCAGTGGGTGAGCAGGAAATGGGAAATGTGGTTGACGGCAAACTGCATCTCGATGCCGTCATCGTTCAGGATCCTTTTGGACAGGACCATTGCGGCATTGTTCATCAGGACATCGACTTTTCCCCAGCGGTTATTGATGATCCGCGCAGCCTGGCGCACATCCTCCTGTGAGGAAAGGTCAGCGATTAAAAGGTGGATGTCCGGGTTACCGGTTTCACTGATGATTGAGGCACGGGCTTTTTCTCCCCGTTCCCCGGAGCGGCAGATCATCACGATCTCTCCGCCCTGATGGGCAAGTGCCCGGGTGCTTTCATAACCAAGGCCTGCATTCGCGCCGGTGATCACGCAAGTACGTCCTCTCATGTGTGTGTGTTTGTGCATGGAAAATACCCTCCATCTTCTCCCGCGTGTTCATCTATGATGTCCAACGGAGAAAGTTTAGGGGTTGTTCCCCTCCCTTGCGGTTTCTGCCGGTCCCGATCTTGCATGTCAAAGCACAGTACCCACATCCTTATCCCCTGTCAAATCATTACCCAGGAAGTGACGGGATTCCAACTGGTAAAACCACATGATTTCCTGCCATTTGACTTCCTTGTTTATTGTTCATTTAGTAGATTAGAGGCTCGAGCAATTTCCATGCACATCCCATCTGGGCACCCGTGGACCTGTAAAATTGCTCGGTTTATGATTTACCAACGACTCACCCGAAACACACTTGTTTTTCTCGCTTTTTCGTTCTTCACATCAGTCATTTTCGCCAACAATCTCAGCATCTCGAACATTTCCCTGGCATCACAGAATACCACGGATGATTACTATTTGGTGCAATTTGACGTAGGCTGGGACAATTCATGGCGGATGAGTGCCGGCCCGTCAAACTGGGATGCGGCATGGTTATTTGTCAAATTCCTGAATCCCGACAATGGCCTTTGGGTCCATGCCACGCTCAATTATGTCGATGGCACAGCCGGGAATGACGGGCATACCGAAGATTCCGGCAGTACGATCACCACCCCGCCAGACGGCAAAGGCGTGTTCGTATACCGGAACACAGATGGTTCGGGTTCGAATGCCTGGACGGTTCAGCTGCGCTGGAATTATGGCGTGGACGGACTCGGGGATGATGACCCGATCACGATCAAGGTATTCGGCATTGAAATGGTCTACATCCCGGAAGGGCCTTTTTATGTGGGAGACGGCTCCGGTGATGCAGGCAGATACAATCTGACTTTGATCAATACGGCAGATGCTTCTGTGCCTGTAGTGGAAGGAGCGGGGGGATATCCGGAAGGGATCGACCAGAACAATGCTGAATTTCCGAATGGCTACAATGCCTTTTACATGATGAAGTATGAGCTCAGCGAACAGCAATGGGTTTCTTTTTTCAATACCCTGACGACCAACCAGCAACCCAACTGGGACATGACCAGCAACAATGGAAAAAACAGCGATGATGTCGTCAACCGGAATACGGTTTCATGGGCAGGTGTGGGTTCTGAAGCGACAACTGCTGCTCCAAACAGGGCATGCGGATATATCAGCCAGCACGATTGCAGGGCATACCTGGACTGGGCGGCCCTTCGGCCGATAACGGATATGGAATTTGAAAAAGCAGGACGGGGACCTGTCCCGCCACTGCCCAACGAGTATGCCTGGGGTACCGCGAATGTCTACGATACAGCCTATACCATCGTGAACGATGGACAGGCAAATGCACTGTTATCCAATCCGACAACTGTGCCGACACGCGGGAATGCCAGTTATAATACAACGGATGGGTCAAACAATGGCCCACTTCGCTGCGGGATCTTTGCCGCTTCGACAAATGCGGACCGGACGCACTCGGGTGGCAGTTATTATGGGGCGATGGAAATGAGCGGAAACTTATGGGACCCTGTAGCCTCCGCAGACTATGTAAAGGAATACACGGGTATTCACGGAGATGGATTCCTGGACACCAACGGGTATGGTGGTGAGGCGAACTGGCCCAACGGGTATTATGACTGGAATGGCAAGGGCGGAAGTTATAATGATGCAAAGAATAACATGGAATTGTCAAGACATCTGAATTACTACAATTGGACTTCAAGGGGAGCGACAAATACGATCCGTGGTGTACGTACAGATCCCCAATAATTGATGAATCATGAAGCATGTATTATGAAGTGGTTATTATCCATATTCTTCTTTTTGACACTTCCTGGCCTTTCAAATGCGCAGTATGAACCTTTTGGTGGGGGTGAGGGTGACGGATTTGCAGAGGATTTGTACGGGACAGGTATGATGTATCAATACCCCTCAATATTTAGCGGGGGGATAGACGACGGTTTTGGAGAAGGGCAACTGGGGACTGGTGAGCAGTATGTGTATCCGTCAATGTATGCAGGGAGCATGGGTGATGGATTTGCTGAAGGAAAGTCAGGTGATGGGACAGGCTACCAGTATCCTGCCCTGTATGGTGGCGGTGACGGCGATGGGACAGATCCGGAAAATTTTGGTGACGGGTCGATTTACCGGTATCCGTCCATGTATGGCGGAGGATTATCAGATGGGTACACTGCATCAGACCTCGACTGCAATTTCAACCTCGAGGTTTCCAATACCTTGCTCGCTGGTACGGGTTCACTTGGCTGGGCGCTTGCCTGCGTGGTGGGCGGGGACACGGTCAAGCTGATGCCCGTGCTCGCGCAGGATACCATCTGGGTCGAAGACCAGCTCATGCATCTCGAGAAATCCTGCATGATCTCCGGCATGGGCGCGGATCTAGTGACGATCGCGACACACCAGGCCAGCCCGTTTGTCCGGATTGCGTCCGGCACGACATTCCTGTTTGAGCATTTCCGGTTGGTTGAAAACGGGACAAACGGTCGTCTGATCGATATCCACGGTGACCTGACACT
>JARQTN010000160.1:0-6738 GCA_029976695.1 Lewinellaceae bacterium | reverse complement strand
ATTTGGAGTCCTTTTGGAGCTTGATATTTGGAATTTGGAATCCTTTTGGAAATTGGTATTTGGAACCTGTTTGAAAATTGGTCCCGGATGCTTGAGATTAATGGTCCACATGGTCATTTTGAGCGAGGGCCGACGACAGGAGGCCCGAGTCGAAAAATCAATCAATCTCTGTCCTTAGTATGCCGCCACTCCGAACCTCAACCTCTCCGCCGTTGAAATTCAGGAACGAATTCACCGCGGGGTTTTTCCAGATGAAGGTGCCGTCGATGAGCAGCAGGGATTGGTTGGCCAGGGTGGTGTTGAGTTTTCCGGAAAAACTCGCTCCTGCCTGCACCCAGAGTTCCTTGCACCGGAAGCCGGTCGTGATCGTTGGGTCTCCGATGCTGAGCAACTGTGCGCCCAACAGCGGATAGTGTGGCCGACCGGGCGGGATGATGATCTCGTCCGCATTGGTCGGTACCGAAAGGCTGGACCAGTTGCTGGCATTCAGCCAGGCGGTGCCGATATTGCCTGTCCAGTAGATCTTGATGTAGTCGGCATAATCATAGCCATCACCCCCACTGCCTTTGGAAACAAGCACGCCCTGGTTAGAAAAAGAGAAATGACTGTATCCATCGCCGCTGCCCCCCTTGGAAACGACAACTTCAAGGCTGATCTGTTGATCAAGGGCATGCCCGTCGCCCTGGCTCCCCAGGGAGATGATGCTGTTTTCATCGAGCACCTCTACAGACGAATACCCGTCCCCATAGCCGCCCCGGAACGCTTCATTTTGTGCCGCCGGTTCAATGCTGAGTGTCACGAGGCATGTAAGCGTGACGATTCCGAATTTCAACCTTATATCCAATATCCTGATTTTATCCCTTTATAAATTGATTCATCAATAATCTTGCTTCGTAATCTGCTCCCAATGCTTTATTCCTCCGGTCCCTAATAGTCGCCGCACTCCGGAATTCCGAGTTCATCAAAAATCAAACACGCCCCTGCCACCAGCGTATCCCAGCCGTTCATTTGGACCGATATACGGATTGGATCCCGGATGTCTTTGCGATACGGTATGCAGGACAGAATTGTTTGGAGCATACCCCTTTGTGACCAGTTTGGCAGGCCAGCTTTCATTCGATTCTCCAAGGATGCTGAGCACGCCGTCACCCCGGTCAAGCTGCTGATAGTCATAGGGAGCAAAGTCTGATGCTTCATAGGAACCAATCACCATTTCGGCCACATTCCCGGAGAGGTCCATCGCTCCCCAATAGCTTGCACCTGCCTGGGACCTGCTTGTGGTTTCATTCGCCGCTGCGCCCGTACGCATGGGATCGGGCGACCTTCTGAATACTCCCTCGGAGCCGATATTCGTGGGTGTTTCCTGTGGTCCCCCATGTGTGAGTAAAGCACCGTTGAGCGAAGCGGCCGTTTTCATGGAGGTGCCCCAGGCATATTCACCTGGTACAGCGGAAACGGTCCCGCGCGTGTAATACTCGTACTGTGCCTCGTTCATGGGTTTGAACCCGGCCCAGTCGAGGTAGGCCTTCAAATCTGCAGGAGACAGGTAGTTTGCCGAGACATTTTGGCCATCCGTCATCTCATTTGGGATGTCATTGCCATTCTGGTCGCAATAGAAGGTGATCGGACCACCGGAAGGAAGGACTGCATCGCACTTGATCCCGTTCCGGTTGACCATCGTGGACGTATTGGACATCACATATCGCTTGGTCACGGAGGTGCCCGAAATATCTGCAGCCGTGCGCTGGTTTTGTGCCTGCCTGGACAGACAGTTCAGGAAATCCACATACTGGGCCTGTGATATTTCATATCGCATGATGTGTTGTTGTGGATCGAAATAATAAAACGGTATGGAAGAAACAGGCAAGGGTGTCACCGACGTCGTATTGATATCATCCGCATTGGTTCCCACAGAAATATAGGGACTGGAAATGTATTGAAAAGGAGCAGAAGGATCGTCACCCTTGTGAAACCGGTTTGCGGAGACGCCGTCTCCAATAGAGTAGCTGGTTGTCAACTGGTCTATCCGGATGATTTCGATGCCAAAAGCCTTGAAACTTGGATTCACTGGCACGAACAACCCGGCCAGGTCAATGGTGACATTGGATGACCCTGTGAAAGTTAGGTTAATGTTTGAGCAACCTGGCCCGACGCTGAACCCGAGGTATACACCAGGAGTCACCTGGTTCCTTTCAGCCGCCGAAATGCAATAGCCGGGCGAATATGCCAGGATACTTGAGCTGTTCAAATAAAGATGCTGCCAGTTTGGATCGTTGCTGTTCCGGTATTTGATAAATACATAGGCCATTGTATTTCCTACTCCGGGGACGACAAACCCGTTTTCCCAGCTGACGTCGAGATTCAACGTATTCGCCTGTGCATCATACACCAGGTTCTGGACCTGGACATTGTTTGCGATGCCATGAAAACTCAGGCACAAGAAGGCCACTGCAAAATAGAATTGTCTTTTCACTGCTGTTTTTTGGGGACAAAATATGCTCCCTAGGAGAGGTTTGCCTCACCCGGATGGGTGAAATGAATGGATAGTGGATAGTGGATAGTGGAAAATGGATAATGGATAATTGTACGTCCCAAAGGTTCGGATATTGAAATTTGGGATTCTTTTGGGATTTGTTGCTTGAAATCTGGAATTCCTTCCCCTCTGGGTTGTTGCTGGATACCGTTTAAATCATAATTCTTACCGCTTGTACAATTTTTATTACCGGAGAATAAATTCGTAGCTCTGTTCGGTAATTCTTTCCTTACCTTTGAAATCTAAGCACCACTTTTATTTCGTTCGCGAAACACAGATAACACCTATAAGAACGCTTTTGGCCCACCTCTTGAGAACAAGGGAAACGAAACATGGATTTATCGTTTCCCTTGACTTTTTTCCGGAAGTTTGTAATCAGGGATTCTCCTGCTTACTTTTCTTTCTTCTTAAATGAAAATAGCAATCGTTGCGCCTGGCCTGCGACTTGTATGTCGTGAAATACACCGTGCAGTCCGCTTCGCTGCGGTATGGGGTCCAGAAAACCTTCCAGTCGGCCCTGGAGGGATAACGGGTCATGTGCCAGATGCCTTTTTCGGGATCAGCCTGGTTCTGGTATTCAGCCTTGAATATCCGTATATCCGCTTGTGAAGGGTATAAGGCCTTGTACAGCACAGCATCCGCCTCGTGCCGGTATTTTGTTTCAAAGACAACCTGTGCTTCCAGCCCGGGAAGCTGACTGAATAAAGCCAGTGCAAGGAGCATGGCGGCGGCAAAGGCGCCTGGTTTTGTATTCGTGATCATTCTATGCCTGTATTGCATCGAGCAAATATTTGGTGCGCCTGCGTGAGACAAGCAGTTTCATGCCGTTCCGGAGAAATGCCATTTTGGTCTTGCTGTCAAATGACTTGAGGAAGCGGATATTCAGGATAGCCTGTTTCGAGATGCGGACAAAAGAAGAATGGTCCCCCAGCAGGTCCTCGTAGTGTTTCAGCGGCTTTGTCGTCGAAATGATATCATCCTGCAAATGGATCCTGGAGATCTTGTCTTCTGAATCGATAAACAGGATGGCATTGGAATCAACAAGGTCAATGTTTCCGTTCACACGGTTTACAGGGATCCGGGATTTGACAAGCTGCGTCTGGACATCCCGCATGGCCTCTTCCAGCCGGGCGATCCTGGACATGATATCCAGTTTCTCAATGCGGCTGATGGCTGCATCAATTGCCTCAAACAGTTTGTCCTGGTCAATGGGCTTTACGATATAATCAATCGCAGAATGCCTGAGTGCCTGCTTGAGGTAATCAGCAGTCTGGTAGGCGGTGATGAAAATGATGCCTGTTTCCCTGAGGTATTCCTCATCCAGTTTCTTGAACATGTCAAAGACCGTTTCATGGTGGAGCTGGATATCAAGGAAGAGCAGGTTGGGCCGGTGTGCCCGAATCGCCTCGACTGCTTTGTCCACAGTGTCTGCGGTCGCTGCGATCTCGATCTCCTGTGGATAGTCACTGATGAAGGAGCGGATCACGTTTGCCGCATTCACATTGTCTTCAACGATGATTGCTTTCATGGTACTTCTCAATTTTGATCTTCACTTGTGTGCCGTGGGGTTCCTGTTTTTCAATGCGGATCTGGTTGCGGATGCCCAGGCTTTTCAGCAGCTCCATGCGTTCCCGTGCAAGCTTCAGGCCCAGGAAGGTGCTCTTTCCATTGGGTAATCCATTTTCCATTCCGACCCCGTTATCCTGCACCCGGATCACAAGGTCCTTTCCATTTTGCCCGACTGAGATATGGATCACCTTTTTTTTATCATCCTGCGGAAAAGCATGCTTGAATGCATTTTCCACAAAGGGCTGGATCAGCATGGGCGGGACCAGCGGGTTTTTGCGTTCAACATCTTCAGCGAGGTCAATGTCCAGCGTGACCGGATGGGTGTATTGCTTGTTTTGGAGTTCGACCATGTCCAGGATAAAACCGAGTTCCTCGGACAACGGGATCAAGGGTACCTTCGAAGGCGTCTCAAGCACCCCTGAATGGAGGACCTTGCGGAAGATGTTGGACAGCTTGACGACCATCCGGCTGCTTTCCTTCCGGTCATGGTGGAGGATGTAATCCTGGAGCGTGGTCAGGGCGTTGAACAGGAAATGCGGGTTGAAATAGGCCTGGATGGTCCGCAGCCTGTTCTGGTAGAGTTCTGTGCGCAGGGTATCCATTTTCCGTTGTGCTCGCTGGTAGCGGAGAATGATCAAAATTACGATGATCGAAAGAAAAATGAAAGCCAAAAAGAACAGGTTGCGTGTAGATGCCCTGAGGATAAACGGAATATGGGTGCGGATGCAAATCGTCTTTTCAATGGCCAGTGAAGGATCCGACGGCAGCCAGTTTGCCTGGATCACCACATCGTTATTTCCATGCATAAGGCCGGAGACCAGGATCTCGTTTGTGGTTTGCCAGGGCGAGAATGCCCGGTTTCCAACCCGGTAGCGGAATTGCCAGTCCCTTCCTAACTGGTCCACGACAGACAGTTCCACGAGCGCAAACCTGTCCTCCACCCCGAAGCAACCTGTGTTCTCCGGGGCCAGGGGCAAGGGCTGGTCATTGATCCCGTAGATCCGGAATTGAGGTTTCCCAACCTCTGAATCCAGCTGTGAGAGGTCCAGGCGCTGGATCCCTGAATTGGAAGGCATCCAGATATATTTCCCGCCCGTAAAGGCGATCCCGTTCTCGGATGGTTCCTGGAGGTTGACCCCGTTATTTTCCTGGAGCACCGCGATCGGTCGGGGAGGAGAGGCAGAGCAGTCCAGGATGGTAACCTGGTTGGCGCTCACGCAGACCAGGGTATCCCCGGGAAGGGCAAGGACCTGGTTGATCCTGGTGTTCAGGAGTTCCGGCAGGACCTGGCCGAACCGGTTTTCTTCGGGATCGAAAGCCATCAATCCGCAGGTCCCGCCGACCCATAGCCTGCCCTTTGCATCGAACTCGAGGCTGATCGCACCCAGGCAGTCGAGACGGTCATTACCGGCAGTGTAGGATTCCATCGTTCCCTGCCAGCCGCTCATGCGCAGGATGCCTTTTGAACAGGCCGCCCAATAGACCGAATCGTCCTCGATTGCCAGGTCGTTGACCCAGTTCTGGCCAAGGATGTCGACAGGCAACTGGACAAAAGAGGTGATCTCATCCCGGGCAGGGTCGTAGGCAAGGATCTTGTCGTTCGCGGCCAGTACTTTTTTTCGCTTTTTGTCCAGGGCAAAAGCCTCAACGGCAAAGCCTGTGGGAAAATGGCGGACCCAGGCCCCGTCAAGGTCGCAGATGTTGAATCCGCCATTGCTTCCTGCAAACAGGGTATTGTCATGCAGCACCGAATTGGAAAGGAACTGCCTGCTGCTCAAAAATGGTTTTCCGGGCTGGTTGAGAGGAAAATGCTTCAGGACCGTGCCTTCCTGATCGATCTGGAAAAGGCCTCCCTTGTAACAACCGACAAGGGCCTCATCATCTGCCTTAGCCGTGACGGACCAGGGATAGTCGCACCTTTCGATATCTACGTTTTCAAGGCCGTTCAGGTGAATCACGATAAATCCTTCGTCTGTTGTCAGGTATGCCTTGTTATCGTGGTTTGCCACGAAGCGCAGTTGTTCGAACACCAGTTCCGGGTGGAACCGGTACTTTCCGTCATGGGCGACGAGGATGCTGAATTTTTCATTCGGTGTGGCGACCAGGCAGGCCGGGGCTTTCGGGTCCGTCTGGATGAACTGGCCGGTTAAGGGGTCCTTCCCGACAACTTGAACCAGTTTTTTGTCCCTGATGGCATAGATGCTTTCATAGGCATTGCGTTCACCGTTGAAGACCAGCATTTCAGGTATTGAAGATTGGGGATGCTTGAAATAGGAACCTGTCTTGTGGACATGCACGATTTCATTGCTGTCAAAAGGGGATTCGATTTCCTCAATCGCATTCAGCGCCGGATCAAACAGGAAGATCCGATTCCGCATGTCAATGATCCAGGTTTTTCCCGGCGGGTAACTGCCGTGTACATATTTGATGTTTATGCTGTCCAGGGCCGGGTATCGTTCACTGACCGGCTGGATGCTGTCATTGGTAATGGTAAAGTGTTTCCAGCCTGTCCAGAACCAGATCGTGCCCGTATTGTCCCGGTGGCTGACGATCACATTCAGGCGTTGCTCGTCCTGGTAGACGTTATAGTACTGTACTTCCCTGCCGTCAAATTTGAACACCTTGTCGAGTGTCGA